>DATCBZ010000293.1:0-7305 GCA_036511555.1 Steroidobacteraceae bacterium | reverse complement strand
ATAAAAGATGCGGCCGCGCTTCTTCACGATGGTTTCGGCAAATAAATCCACGGCATCGACACCGCTTGAGGTGTGCATCCAACCGACGCGCTCATTGAAACCCTGATAGATGAAAAATTGCCCCCAGGTCACTGCACCGTAGGCGTTCAAACCCGCATCGCTCGTCGCCTGCAGCTCGGAACGAAAGTAAAAGGAGGTATGTGGATTAATGAGGAGCAATGCGTGATGGTCTTTGGTATTTGACGGCGCTATCGCGATTCCGTTTGATCCGCGCGGCTCTGGCGGCGGCTCGCGCGTTGCCGCCGTGAACAGTCTGCCAGGGTGCGCGCCGTAAAAGGTTGCCAGAGCATCGAGCGGCACGCGTTCGATGTCGCCTCCGATGCTGCCTTCGGCGAGCGCCAGTGCCATCCACGGTTCGAACCGGTGGAGCACGCGTGGCCGCGTGCGCGTATGGCTGCGAAGATAGAAGTTGAGGCCATCCGCCCACGCGTCCATGAGCTCCCGCAGCCACGCGGGACTTGCCGCGTATTGCGCCTGCAAGGCGCGGGGATCCACAAAAAGCCGCATGCGTAGGTCCTGGTAGATGGCGCTGGCGCCGGCGCTTTCAGCAAGCCGCCCGAGCGCGCTCAGATAATTGGTTTCAATACGGTTAAAATCATCCTCGGCCTGGGCGTAGATCATCCCAAACACGGCGTCCGCATCGGTCTTGCCATGCACATGAGCGATGCCCCACTCGTCGCGGATAACGGTGGTGTCCCGAGCCTCGGTGCGCATGCGCGCCTCGGCGACACTCCCGGCGCGCGCGGGAGCCACAGCCCATGCCGGCAGCAAAAGCATCGCCACGGCCAACGCCGGCATCAGAGCACGCAGCTGCAGCATTATTCGCATAGATCGTTGCATCAATTTGGATCGCCTGAAGCGCGCGTTGCAAGCGGTGCATGCCGCTGCACCGCTGCGTTGACTGCGCTGTTCAGTCCTTAAATTCTTCGTGGATCCGCGGCGCAGCGGCCGCCTCTTGATCAAGCGACTGGCGATAAGCAATGCAGCCGCGCATAAACTGTGGCCACGCCGGTACGGCGATGGCGCCGCTCAGTTTCTCGGGGAGCAGCGCCCAGAGCGCAGGATGGTGCCAGCACAAATCATGACCGCTTGCGTCGCGATGCGCCCGGACCGCAGCGCGTAACCGCTGCATCGCTACGATCAGCTGTTCGCGCGACAGCGTCTCAAGATCCTCATCCATACGCCCGGGCTCCCAGAAGTTTAGTCACGCTGATGAGACTCGAGGGTACCTTAAGCGCACCAACACCGGCAAAACGCCATCGCTTGCGCTGAATCCACTATCAGATGTCATCAATTGCGGCAAAAATATCGGGCATGCGGGGTTTCTTGCGATGGGCTGCCTGATAAGAGGAGTTTTGGGCAGAATGCGTGCGGTCATTCTGTTCCTGTGCGCGGCCACAGCGGCACTGTCGCAGCCCAACACTCAAGAAGTGCGGCGCGATGCATTACGGCACATTGTGCAAGACGAGTGCGTGCCGCATTGGCTGCAGAATCAAACTGCCACTCCTTGCGCAAGCGTTACCCTGTCTGATTCGGCTCATGCCGCACAGGGCTACGCAGTGCTGCCCGACATCAAAGGCGGCGCGCATTTCCTCTTGATCCCAACCAAGACCGTTCGTGGAATTGAGAGTGCCTTCCTGCTCGAGGCCGAAGCGCCGAATTACTTTGCGGCGGCGTGGCAGGCACGGGCCCACATAGCGTCTCAACTCGGGCACAGCGTCGCTCGAGACGAGGTCGGCTTTGCCGTGAACCCGCAGCATGCCCGCACCCAAGACCAGCTGCATATCCACATCGAATGCCTGGGACCCTACATTCACGGCGTGCTCCAAGAAGTCGCGGCGCAGCTGACGGACCAGTGGTCGCCACTACGGCTTGCGGCAGGCGAGTACGCGGCGCTAAGGGTAACGGGCGAGGATTTGAATTTCGCCAATCCCTTCCAACTTCTGGCCAAACGCATGCCCGGAGCCCGGAGCAACATGGGCGCTTACACACTGTTGCTCACCGGCATGCAGTTCAAAGAGGGCCCCGGCTTCATCGTGCTTGCCGGCAAGAATGTGCCGGGAACTGAAACACTCCTGGATTCGAGCTGCGCGATCGCCGCACACACGAACCCGCATCCGGCGTCCTAGTAGGTCCTGCGCTCTATCAAGCCCTGGCGGGATCCAGCCCCTTGCGCGAGCTCTCTTTTGTGCCGCTACATGACGCGTGCGCGGTTGAATTCGACCGTCTGCAACCTGATCATCGCAGATCCCGTAAAGTGCTCGACGCAGAGCGGATGATTTTTGCGAGCCTTCAGCGAACTGTTCGAGGAGCTTGATACCACGACCGCGACCAGCCTCAAGGTCGCGGCGATGGTGCGCTATTTTCGATCCGCGCCGCCTGCGGATGCGGCATGGGCCGCCTATATCCTGTCGGGCCGCCGCTTGAAGCGCTTCATCGGTCCGACACTTTTGTATCGCTGGCTGACCGAAGCCGCCGCCCTGCCCGAATGGCTGATCGATGAGTCCGCCGCCGCCGTCGGCGACATGGCTGAAACCATTGCGCTTCTCATGGAGAGCCAAGGAAACGGTGCGTCGGCCACGCAGGTGCCGCTCGCCGAATGGATCGATGCACGGCTCTTGCCGCTGCGCGCTGTGGCCGTCGAGGAACAACGCACGGCGATCACCCATTGGTGGCGCACGCTGCCGTACCGTGAGTGCTTCCTTCTCAACAAGCTTCTGACCGGCGAGCTCAGAGTCGGCGTCTCGGCACTCCTCGTCACGCGCGCCATCGCCGAAACGGTCGAGATGCCCCGGCCCGACATCGCGCGGCGCCTGATGGGCGAGTGGCTACCGAGCAAAGAATTCTGGGAAGGCTTGGCTGCGCGCGACACTTCCAGCACCTCGGCGTCGGCGCCCTATCCCTTTTTTCTCGCTTCACCACTCGAGGGCGGCCCAAATGCACTCGGTGCCCCTTCGGACTGGCAAGTCGAATGGAAGTGGGACGGCATTCGCGCGCAACTTATCCGGCGCGACGATCAATACTTCATCTGGTCACGCGGTGAAGACCTCATCACCGAGCGGTTTCCTGAAGTGACCGTGGCGGCCGCCGCCGCGCTCGCCAATGGCACGGTGATCGACGGCGAGCTCGTCGCCTGGAAGGACGGACGCGTGCAGCCCTTCGCGCTGCTGCAGCAGCGTATCGGCAGGAAGAAACTCTCTGCCGCGATTCTCAAGAACATTCCAGTGCGGTTTCTCGCTTTCGATCTCCTCGAAGAGCATAGCGTCGACCTGCGCGCGCTGCCGATACGCGAGCGGCGCGCGCGTCTCGAAGCGCTACTGGCGGCGGCTCCTGCTGCAATTAATATCGTACCCCTCCTGGTGGCAGATGACGGCTGGGAAAGCTTCGCGCTGCTGCGCGCGCAATCGCGCGCGCGCGGCGTTGAAGGCCTCATGTTAAAGGCGCTGGATTCCGCCTACGGCACCGGGCGCACGCGCGGTGCCTGGTGGAAGTGGAAAATAGATCCCTACACGTTCGATGCCGTCCTGCTCTACGCCCATCCTGGACACGGCCGGCGCTCCAATCTCTACACCGATTACACGTTCGGCGTGTGGCGCGGCGGTGAACTCGTGCCGGTCGCCAAAGCGTATTCGGGGCTCGATAATGCCGAAATCAGCGAGCTTGACCGCTGGATCCGCGCCCACACGATCGAGAAGTTTGGACCCAACCGCGCAGTGGAACAGAGTCAGGTATTTGAGCTTGCCTACGAGGGCATAGCGGCATCAACCCGGCACAAGTCCGGAATTGCGCTGCGCTTCCCGCGCATTCTGCGGCGGCGGCTCGACAAGCCGGCCGCTGAAGCTGATACGCTTGAGGCACTACAGGGCGTGCTTGCGGAACATCAGGGGAGCGCAACCGCCCCGACCGAAGCGTAACGCGCGTCAGGGGCTCAGGCGGGCTTCGCGGTGAGCTGCGCCAAAAGCGCAGTCAGCCGCTCAAGATCCAATGGCTTCACGAGATGCTCATCGCAGCCGGCATCTTTGGATCTTTTGCGATCGGCCTCCTGCCCCCATCCCGTGAGGGCAACGATCACAGGAGCCGCGCCCCACGGCAACGACCGAATCTGCGTCGCGGCCTGCAGTCCATCAAGTTTGGGCATGCCGACGTCCATCAGGATAAGGTCCGGACGAAACTCGTCCGCCTCGGCAACGGCCTCAGCACCGTCGTGCGCTGCGCGAACTTCGTGCCCCAGCATGGTCAGCAGCATGGCAAGGGATTCAGCCGCATCGCGATTATCGTCGGCAACCAGGATCCGCCGCCGCAGCACCGGCGCATCGGCACCCTGTAACGGCGCGTTCGCAGTGTGCGGCTCGTCAACTTCGAGCGCCGGCAGGCGCACCGTGAACATGCTGCCAAGCCCGGCGCCGTCGCTTTCGGCCTGCACCACGCCACCGTGCATCTCGGTAAGTCCGTGCACCAATGCTAGACCGATCCCAAGGCCGCCGTGGGCGAGCCCGCGCTCGCGGTTGGCCTGGGCAAACATCTCAAAGATGTCGGGCAGAGCCTCGGCGGCAATACCGACGCCGGAATCGCGCACCTCGATCACCGCCTCACCGTTGATACGCGTCGCGGTCAGCTTAATGTTGCCGCCGGGCGGGGTGTACTTGGCCGCGTTGTTCAGCAGGTTTGAGAAGATCTGCGCCAGGCGTGTCAGATCCCCAAGGACATACAGCGGTTCCTTCGGGAAATCGAGCACCAGTTCATGATGTGCCGCTTCAATAAGCGGCCGGCTCGTCTCCAAAGCCGCCTGCAACGCGGAATCGAGGGAGAGCTTCTCGCGCCGCAGTTCGAGCTTGCCGCGCGTGATGCGACTCACGTCCATCAGATCGTCGACCAAATGCACGAGGTGCGCGAGCTGGCGCTCCATGACGGCGCGCGAGTGCTCGATGATTTCGGCATTGCCGCGCGCCACACGCATGATTTCAAGTTCGTTGCGAATCGGCGCCAGCGGATTTCTGATCTCATGCGCAAGAGTTGCAAGGAACTCATCCTTACGGCGATCCGCTTCGCGCAGTGCCGTCAGCGTTTGCATGCGCTCGGTCACATCGCGATCCGCCTCGACGACCGTGAGTTCAGCACCATCGCGGATGAGACGCATGCGGCTCTCCACACGCACTTCGCGCCCATCCGACGTGCGGTGTGTCAGTTCCCCGGACCATTGACCCGTGCGCAAGAGGGTCGCCTTGACGTCCTCAAACACCGCGCGGTTTTCCGCACCCAGGAGCGGATGCGTGGTGGCGCTGAATGCGGAGGCGCGCACGAACCCATAGAGCTCGTCAGCGCCGCGGTTCCAGTACAGCACGGGGCCCCCAAGCTCCCAGGCAAATATGGCGTCGTGCGCCTCTTCGCAAAAACGTGCTTGGCGTGCCGCCTCTCGACGGTAACGATGCAGCATGTCGCAAAGCGCGCTGATCATTACGCCCAAAGTTGCGAAAAAGAACAGCGTCAGGGCACCGCGTTCGAACGGGTAGCCCGTGCCGATGCGGCGTTGAATGCTGAAATAAACGACCCCGAACCCCACCGCGGTCGCGACGAGTCCGGGACTCAAGCCGCCGGCCCAGGCGGCGAGCACGATCGCCATGACGAAAGGCAGCGCCGGTAACGGTGGCCCCACCCAGAAATTGCTCGCAAGTGACAGGAGCCACGCGAGGAGCAGTACCAAACCCGTGAATAGGTAGCTCTGGAGCGGAGGCAGGGGCAGCAACGGCATGATAGCCGTCAGGCGGCGGGTAAGCATGCTTTGTTGGTGGGAAGCAGTTTGCCGTCAATACGGGAGCGGTCATTATGCACGCTGCAGCGTGCTTTGAAATAAGCCTTACTCGCTCTTAACCTTGGGCACCCGAGTCACACGGTGGCAGTGCGCCTACAATGGCACTGGGAAGCTCGTACGCGTGCGTGTCGGACATCGGCGACGGGTCGCATTGCGATGGCAACAGCAAAAGTGGCGCGTCAGTCGAGTAGGATTGACACGTAGCGATTCGGCACGCGAGCCGACGCGCAGCAGCTCCTTTGGGCACACCGCCTCGAGATAATTCGAGGCCTGTGTAGGCCTTTTGCGAACTGTGACGTTCTAGGCTTTATAACGGGGGATCGCAGCGTAATCTGCGTTACAAATATCTGCATGGCTGAATACATGTCTACATCATCGAAAAAGTGGCCATTGGCGGCACGACCGCTCGTGACAGTCGTGTGGCTCGCGGCGGTAGCATCGCTACTCGTGGGCTGCATCGTGGCAGCGCCTCCGCCGCGCAGAGCCGTTTACTATCCGCCGCCACCGCCGCCGCCACAGCAGCCTCAGCCGCCACCGCCGCCGCCTGCATATGCTGATTCCGGTGCTGATACTGATGCCTCCCAGCAGGTCGCCGAGGCGCCACCGCCATTGCCCGATTACGAGCAACCGCCGATTCCCGCGGAAGGTTACCTGTGGACCCCGGGCTACTGGGCCTACGCGCCAGGCGGCTACTACTGGGTGCCCGGCACCTGGGTTGAGCCGCCGCAAGTTGGCGTGCTGTGGACGCCCGGCTATTGGGGCTTCGTCGGCGGGTTTTATCTATTCCACGCCGGTTATTGGGGTCCGCACGTAGGCTTTTACGGCGGCGTCAATTATGGCTACGGGTATGGCGGTGTCGGTTTTGCAGGTGGACGCTGGGTTGGCCATTCGTTTGCCTACAACCGCGCCGTGACCAACATCAATGTTACGGTGGTGCATAACACCTACAACGAAAGAGTCATCAATCGCACTACGACCAAGGTGAGCTACAACGGCGGCGCCGGCGGCATTGCGGTTGCACCGACGCCTCGGGAGCGCACTGCCGCGCAAGAGTCGCACGTTCCTCCAACGCCCATGCAGCGGCAGCATGTCCAGGCGGCACGCTCAAACCCTGCGCTCTTCGCCAGGGCCAATGCGGGCCATCCTGCGATCGCGGCGACAGCGAAACCGGCAGCGTTTCATGGCCCCGGTGTTGTAAGCGCGCACGGTGCGGTATCCCCTCCGGCACGCGCGACCCCTGCGGCCCCGGCGACGCACGGAAACATTTACACCCAAGGCGTCAACTCAGTGCCGGCTCAACAACACGCGCAGACCCCCGCGGCCAACTCACATCCGCCAGCGCCAGCGGCCATTGCGCCGAAGGCGAAGGTTACTGCGGCCCCGCACCCGAAGGCACCGCCGCCGAAGAGGAAGAACGAGGATAATAACGGCAAGTA
>DATCBZ010000292.1:0-4308 GCA_036511555.1 Steroidobacteraceae bacterium | reverse complement strand
CTGCAGATGTAGCGGCACGGGATAGTAGATCTCCGTGCCGACGCCGGCGGCCATCAGATGCTGACGCAACGGATTCCTGTCGCGTACCCGCAGCACATACTGGTTATAGATATGGCGGCCGGAGGCGGCAGGGGGCGGAGTCTGCACCGCCCCGCCAAGGTCGGCACGCGCAAACGCGGCATCATAGAACGCCGCGTTTCGCTGCCGCGCTGCCGTCCAGTTATCAAGGTGCGCGAACTTGACGTTGAGCACGGCGGCCTGCAGCTCATCAATGCGAAAATTACCGCCGATGAGCGGGTGGTAATACTTAGGTTTGCCACCGTGTACGCGCAGGATGTCGAGCTTCTCAGCTAGCGCCTGGTCGTTCGCCACGCACATGCCCGCATCGCCAAACGCGCCTAGATTCTTAGTCGGAAAGAAAGACAGACAGCCAATCTCGCCAAAACTTCCGGCGCGCTTGCCCGCTCCATCCTCGGCACCGATCGCCTGCGCTGCGTCCTCGATGACCGACAGCCCGAGCCGCTCCGCGACCGGCATCAAAGCGCCCATGTCACAGAGCTGGCCGTACAGGTGCACGGGCATCAGCGCCTTGATGCGTCCGCCGGTACGGCGGTTCACCCATTCGCGCCCGCGCAATTCGCAGCGCTCCTCTATCAGAGCTTGCAAGGCGGCTGGGGAAATGTTGAACGTGTCCGGATCAATGTCGCAAAACAGCGGTCGCGCGCCGGCGCGCGCGATGGTGCCGGCGGTTGCAAAGAACGTGTAGGGACTCGTGATGACCTCGTCATCCGCACCAATTCCAAGTGCCATGAGCGCAACCAGCAGTGCGTCCGTGCCCGAGGAGACGCCAATGCCGTAGTCGCACTGCGAGTAGGCGGCTATGTTTGACTCCAGCTCCCGTACCGCAGGACCCAGGATAAAGTGCTGGCTTGCGCAAACTTTCTCGATTGCCGCTTGAATCTGCGATTTCAAGTCGCGGTACTGCAGCTTCAGGTCGAGCAGCGGCACCTGCATCGTCGGCGCCGGTTGAGTCAGTCCGAGCGGCATGAAGCCTCCGTCCGCCGTCAGGGGCGGCACTGATAATAGTCGCAGAACCACTCGACAAAGCGCCGTACGCCCTCAGCAACCGGCGTCGCCGGGCGGTAGCCCACGTCCCTAACCAGATCGTCAATGTCGGCAAAGGTATCGGGTACGTCGCCCAACTGCAGCGGCAAAAGATTCTTCTGCGCCTTCTTGCCGAGGCATTCCTCGATCATCTCGATATAGCGCAAGAGCTCGACCGGGCTGTTGTTGCCGATATTGTAGAGGCGATAGGGAGCGCGGCTTGAAGCCGGGTCCGGATGCGCGCTGTCCCAGGCGGGATTGGGCTGTGCGACGCGATCCAGCACGCGCACGACGCCCTCGGCAATGTCCTCGACGAAGGTGAAATCGCGCTTGTGATGACCAAAGTTGAAGACGTCGATCGGCTTGCCGTCGAGGATATTGCGCGTGAACATAAACAGCGCCATATCCGGCCGCCCCCACGGGCCGTACACCGTAAAGAAGCGCAGACCGGTCGTCGGTAGCTTAAACAGCGACGAGTAATTGTGCGCCATAAGTTCGGTTGAACGTTTGGTCGCGGCGTACAACGACAGCGGATGATCGGCGATGTTATGCACCGAAAACGGCATATTGGTATTGGCGCCGTACACGGAGCTCGTCGAGGCGTACACGAGATGCTCGACCTCTTGGTGGCGACAGCCCTCGAGCACGTTGAGCGTGCCGGTGACGTTACTCTGCACATACGCGTGTGGTGCATCGATTGAGTAGCGCACCCCGGCCTGGGCGCCCAAATGCACGACGCGCTGGAATTTCTCCGCAGCGAAAAAGCGCGCCATGCCGGCATCGTCCGCAAGATCAAGTTTCGCAAAGCGAAATCCCGGCTCCTTCTGCAGCAGCGCCAGGCGCGCAAGCTTCAAGGTGACGTCGTAGTACTCGTTGAGGTTATCAAGACCCACGACTTCATCGCCGCGCGCGAGTAGACGGCGCGCAGTGTGCAGGCCGATGAAACCGGCCGCGCCCGTCACGAGAATCTTCACAGGCGACCGTCGACTTCTGCCGCGGGAAACAAGCTCTTGATGTCGTAGAGCACGTGGTTCTTTTTGCACAGCCGCCGCGCGCCGCGTGCGCCCAGGGCGCGAAACTCCCGGTGCGCAACCGCGAGCACGGCTACATCGTAGCGACCGCGCTTCAGGGATTTTACGAGACCCCTGCCGTACTCATGCTTGCACTCGGCACTGTCGGCCCACGGATCGTAGACGTCGACCTCCGCACCGTAATTAGTGAGCTCACGTATGACATCAAAGACCTTCGAGTTACGGATGTCGGGACAGTTTTCCTTGAACGTCGCTCCGAGCACCAGCACACGCGCGCCGTTCACGTGTATGCGCTTGCCGGTCATAAGCTTGACGATCTCACCGGCGACGTAACTTGCCATGTTGTCGTTCAAGCGGCGGCCGGCAAGGATCATTTCCGGGTTGTAGCCGATCTGCTGCGCCTTGTGCGTCAGGTAATACGGATCGACGCCAATGCAGTGACCGCCGACTAGGCCGGGCCTGAACGGCAGAAAATTCCATTTGGTGCCCGCGGCGTTCAGAACCTCCTCGGTATCGATGCCAAGGCGGTTGAAGAGCAGCGCAAGCTCGTTGACGAGCGCGATGTTGACGTCGCGCTGCGTGTTTTCGATCACCTTCGCAGCTTCCGCAACGCGGATGCTCGAGGCTTTATAAGTGCCCGCCTTGATAATGGTCCGATACAGTTGATCGACGAATTCGGCGGCCTCCGGGGTTGAGCCGGAAGTGATCTTACGGATGGTCGGCAGGCGGTGTTCCTTGTCGCCCGGGTTGATGCGCTCTGGACTGTAGCCTGCAAAAAAATCGCGGTTGAAGGTGAGCCCCGACTCGCGCTCGAGAATCGGTACACAGACCTCCTCCGTACAGCCCGGATAGACGGTTGATTCGTACACCACGACCGCGCCCTTCTTCAACGCCTTGCCGACGCTTTCGCTGGCGAGAATGAGCGGCGTTAAGTCCGGTCGCTTGTATTCATCAATCGGCGTCGGCACGGTGACGATGAATACCCGGCAACGTTTGAGCTCCGCAACGTTGGTCGTAAAACTGAGCTGCGTTGCACTCTTAAGTTCAGCCTTCGATGCCTCGAGCGTGCTGTCGACCCCGCGCTTGAGCGCGGCGATGCGCGCGGGTTTGACGTCGAAACCCACGGTCTGGAAATGCCTGCCGAATTCCACGGCGAGCGGCAGTCCGACGTAGCCCAAGCCTATAACGCCAATGCGGCACTTGCGCAATGTAAGCAAAACTTCGTACCTCGCTAAGCACTGAATACGGTATGCGAGTCGCCGCTTGCGTCCGGGGCGACATCGCCTGCGCGCCACAGGCAGCGGCCGCTCGTCTTGGCGACGAGCGCCAGCAAGGCATCATGCGCCACGAGCTCAGCAGGCGTCGCTGCGATGATGATGAGCGGTGCACCGGCGCGCAGCGGCGCGCGTATGGCTGCGCCCGCAGATCCCGCCTGCGTCGCAACGCCTCTTTCATCAAGCGCGAGCGTCGCCTGCCCACCGGTCATCGCAAGATAAACGTCGGCTAACAGCCGTGCGTCCAACAGCGCGCCATGCAGTTCGCGGTTAGCGTTGTCGACGCCATAGCGCTTACAGAGCGCGTCAAGATTATTGCGTTGTCCAGGATGCATCCGGCGCGCAAGAGCAAGCGTATCGAGCACCCGCGCGAACGTGGCAATCGTTCGCGCGGGTCCTGGCGCGCGCGCAAGCTCCGCATCGAGAAAGCCCACGTCGAACGCCGCGTTGTGGATCACGAGTTCCGCATCACCGATAAATGCGAGGAACTCATCGGCGATGTCGACGAAGCGCGGCTCACGGGCAAGCGCTTCACGCGTGATCCCGTGTACAGCCTGCGCGGCCGCTTCGATATCGCGGTCCGGATTGAGATAGCGATGGAAGCTCCTGCCGCTCAGCCTGCGGTTTACAAGCTCGACGCAGCCGATCTCAATGATGCGATGGTCGAGCTCAGACTCGAGGCCAGTCGTCTCGGTGTCGAGGACTATTTGTCGCATGGCGCGCGAGTCTACCTGACCAGGGCGTCAATCGCCTGATTCGCCAGACGATCGACCCGCTCGTTGCCCGGCACGCCTGCATGGCCCGGCACCCAGCGCCATTCGATCTCATGTCCGGCTGCGAGTTCTTCCAAGCGCTGCCAGAGGTCCTGGTTCTTTACCGGTTTGCGGTCCGCGGTCAGC
>DATCBZ010000291.1:0-8232 GCA_036511555.1 Steroidobacteraceae bacterium | reverse complement strand
GGATCACCCTCGAGTTTGCCCACGACGGTGCCGGCGTGGATATGATCGACTCCGGCCAAACGCATCCACTTCGAAATGACTCGAAACGAGATGCCGTGATTCTTCTGCCGCGTGTAGGTGGAGTGTCCGGCGCGGTGCAGGTGCAGAATCATGTCGTTGGCGCGGGACCATTTGGCCATCGATTGAATCGCGGTGTAGCCGATCACAAGGTCGATCATGACGATCACGCTGCCCAAGTCGCGGGCAAACTCCGCGCGCTCATACATGTCTTCCATCGTTGCGCCGGTAACATTGAGGTAGTGGCCCTTAACCTCGCCGCTTTGTGCACCGGCGCTGTTGACGGCTTCCATTGCATACAGGAAACGGTCGCGCCAATGCATGAACGGCTGGGAGTTAATATTCTCGTCGTCTTTGACAAAGTCGAGACCGCCCTTGAGTGCCTCATACACAACACGTCCATAATTCTTGCCGGAGAGGCCAAGCTTGGGCTTTGTTGTGGCGCCCAGGAGAGGACGTCCGAACTTGTCCAGACGCTCGCGTTCGACGACGATCCCGGTCGGCGGCCCCTGAAACGTCTTTACGTAAGCGACCGGCAGGCGCATGTCTTCCAAGCGCAGCGCCTTAACCGGTTTAAAGCCGAAGACGTTGCCGATCAGGGAGGCAGTCAGGTTCGAGATTGAGCCGGGCTCAAACAGATCCAGGTCGTAGGCGATATAGGCAAAGTACTGGTCCTCGGATCCGGGGACACGGTCCACCTTGTAGGCCTTGGCGCGATAGTTCTCGCTCGCCGTCAGGCGGTCGGTCCACACCACGGTCCAGGTTGCGGTGGATGACTCGCCCGCAATCGCAGCGGCAGCTTCGATGGGGTCTACGCCTTCTTGTGGCGTTACGCGGAACACCGCAAGAATGTCCGTGTCCTTGGGCACGTAGTCGGGCTCGTAATAGCCCATTTTGGCGTAGGGAATGACTCCCGGCGTGTAACGCTTCTTGGCAGCGGCCTCGGCCTTGGACTTGTTGCTCACGTACGCGCTCCAGTACAGTTTTATGCAGTGGCGCAGCGTGCAGGGTATTGGCTCTTTAGTAAATTTAAAGTATTTTGCTATACCATTAAAATTAAGTTAATGCCCATGCGTCACGTTACCTTGCGACAACTGCGTACCTTCACGATGGCCTTGCGCTCCGGCAGCTTTGCAAGCGCAGCCGAAGCGTTGCATATCACGCCGCCCGCAGTCACGGTGCAGATGCGCCAGCTGGAAGGTATTGCCGGGATGCCTATTCTTGAACGCAATTCCATGGGGCTGACGTCGACGGATGCCGGACGCGAGATTGCGACGGCGGCCGCGCGCATCGAGGTGGCGCTCAGTGAATGTGACGACGCGCTCGCGTCGCTGCGCGGCCTGCATAGCGGCAAGGTTGCGATCGGCGTCGTCAGTACTGCCAAGTATTTCGCTCCGCAAGTGCTCGGTGCCTTCGCGCGCGCGCATCCCGACGTTGAGATTCGTCTGGAAGTCGGCAACCGCGCAACCATCCTGGGAGCACTTGAGGCGAATACGCTCGATCTTGCACTCACCGGATGGCCGCCGGGACAGCTCGCCGTTCAGAAGGCCGCGATCGGCGCACATCCGCACATCATCGTGGCGCGACCGGATGATCCGTTTGCGAACAAGCGACGGGTGGCGCCCACCGCGCTCGTGAAAGAGATTTTCCTGGTGCGCGAACGGGGCTCTGGAACTCGGCTGCTGATGGAGCGGTTCTTTGCCGAGGCCGGGGTTGCACCGCGGATTGGCATGGAGATGGGCAGCAATGAGACCATCAAACAGGCGGTGATCGCGGGCCTTGGCATCGCCTTCATCTCGGCGCATACCGTTGCGGTTGAGCTTGCAGACCGAAGGCTCGTGGCTCTCGACGTGGTCGGACTGCCGGTGATGCGCACGTGGTTTATAGTCAATCTCGCCAAGAAGAGGCTCTTGCCGCCGGCGGCGGCGCTGCGCCAGTTCATGATCGTTGAAGGCCACGCGTTTCTGCCTTCCTTCAAGGCGGCAGCCGATGCTGCGCCGCGCTCGGCGCGAGCCGTGGCACGCAAGGCAAAAGCCACCAAGCGCACGCGCGTATCCGCAACCGGGCACGGACATGACTGACTATCAGCCACATATAGAAATTCTCGACTTCGAAGCCGGTGCACGCGCAGCATGCGGCGTTGCCATCGTGATTGATGTCTTCCGTGCCTTTTCGCTCGCCTGCTACGCCTTTGCCAACGGCGCGCGGCGCATGATTCCGGTGGCCGATATTGAGGATGCGCGCCGGCTTAAAGCGGCGCATCCGGAGTTCGTGACCTTGGGTGAACGGCACGCTCGCAAGCTCGAAGGTTTTGATTTCGGCAACTCACCCACGTACATCGAGCATGAGAATTTCACCGGACGCACGCTGGTGCATACGACTCACGCAGGTACCCAAGGGCTCGTTAACGCCACTCAAGCTGAGGTGGTTCTAACCGGAAGTCTCGTCAATGCCGCGGCGATCTGTCGCTACGTCGCGAAGTTGCAGCCCGCTGTAATTAGTATCGTACGGATGGGTCAAGACGCCTGCGCCCGCTGCGAGGAAGACGATCTCTGTGCGGAACTTCTGGGCGCACGCTTCAGCGGCCGAATGTTCGACACGGCCACAATCCGGGCGCGGTTGCGCCGCGCGCCAAGTGCGCAAAAGTTCTTTGATCCACAGGCTACCTGGGCACCCGAGCGGGATTTTGAATTGTGCACGGACGCTGACCGCTTCGATTTCGTACTTCGGCTGACGCCTGGGGCCGACGGGCGCGGCGAGTTGCAGGCGATACCGAGTTGATGTGGAATGTCGAGTATGAAAGACCTGAATTACATCTCGCGTCGCACGCTGCTAAGAAGTGCCGCTTTCGCACTAACCGTCACGCCGCTTGCCGTCTTCCTTGATGCGAACACTGCGCTTGCGGCTGATGGCCCGCTTGTGAATCCCAACGACGCGGCTGCGAAGGCCGTGCACTACGTGGAAGACGCCAACCGCGCGAAAGGCGCAGGTGCCGGCAGCAAGTGCGCAAATTGCGCACTCTATATTGGAAGCGCAAGCTCAACTCAAGGGCCGTGTCAGATATTCCCCGGTAAGCAGGTGAAGGCCGCGGGATGGTGCTCGTCATGGGCACCGCAGATGTAGAGCGGCCGTTCGCCGCGCATCGGTTCGCCCGATTCTAGGTCTAATACGCTGGCGTTTGACATCACGAAGGGGCCGCGATGGGGAAACCACTGATCAATGTCGATGCGGCAACAACGCACACGGGCTCGAGCGGCGAGCACTTCGAGTACTCGATGACAGAGCTTGCGGGCGCCGTCGGTGGCAAGGCTATCGGAGCAAATCTAACGCGTGTGCCGCCGGGCAAGGCGGCGTTCCCGTTTCATCACCATCATGCAAACGAAGAGCACTTCTTTGTGTTGAGTGGCTCTGGCGTGTTGCGTTTTGGTGATGAGATGCACGATGTACGCAGCAATGACTACATTGTAAACCCGGCTGGCGGTCCCGAGAGCGCGCATCAGCTCATCAATACTGGCGCTGAGGACCTCGTGTACCTTGCGATCTCGACCAGCTGCATTCCGGAGGTCGTCGGGTATCCTGATTCGTCGAAAACTGGTGTTCGGACGGCGCCGTACGGCGAGGAGAATTCGCGTTTTACTTTGGCCGACGCCGCTAAGAACGTGGAAGGATACTGGGAGCGCGAGGACGGCAAGCGGGTCGCGCAGATTGTGACGGCTCGCAGATGAGTGCAGCTTGCCGAGAGCCTTAGCAAACTGCGCAGGCGCGGGTGCAAAACGTCAGAACGAGTAACCTGCGGCAACCACTACTGCCCGCGGGCCGAAGTTGATCTCTGAGGTACGCGACACGCCGGCAGTGTCGGCCGTGAGCTTGCTTTTCACAATGGTCGCCGAATACGACGCGTATACGCTCCACCGATCTCGCAAGTGGTAGCTCATCCCGACCGTTGCGGCAGGCCCAACCGAATCGGGCAGCTTGATCGAGGTTGGACCGCCGCTTGCGGCATTGCCCGCCGCGGTCGCATCACGGTCGTAGAAGTGCACGTAATTGACGCCTACGCCGACGTATGGCCGCCACGCGTACGATTCGTCGAAAAATTTATAATTGAGCAGCACGCTCGGTGCGAACCAGCGCGCGGTTGATATGACCTGGCCGTTGTAAGGCACTGAGCCCAGCATCGCAGGGCCGCGGCCTTCGGTTTTGGTCACCGGAGGTAAACCGGCGGCGAGTTCAAGGTCGAAATGCGTGGACAACCGGCGCACGTAGGCAAGATAGAGCGTTTCGACGTCGTTGACGTGCAGATTGAGTCCGGTTGGGACAAACGGACCGGAAATATCATCAGCGTGCGAGTGGTACTGCACGTAGTAGGCGCCGATACGCATTGTGTTGTCGGGTACGCCGTCGCCGTACGCAGCTGATACCGCACGCGCGAGCAGCGACATTACGGCGAATGCTTTAGTGGTGTTTTTCATAGCGCCGTCGTACCTCAAAACTGGCTGAAGAACCCGCGTGCGGCAGCTGTGCAGAAGGGCGCAACGGTCGTGTGGTACGACTCCACCACCGCCTCCTGACCTTCGGTTGCGAGAATGCCGGCCTCGGTGAGCGCGAATCCTGCTTTGACGGCGGCAAACGGATCGTTAGCTGTGGGCGCTGCGTTGACGTCGAGCACCGTGACAAGGCCGGCCGGAAGCGCATGCCAGAAAAGCTGCATCGTCCCGGTGTTGACACTAAAGAATACGGTCGGGTCCTGATCTCCGCCGCACAGGAGCACCGGTGTTTGCGGTGCCCAGGTGCGCATGTCGTTCAATTTGAAGTCCACGCGCAGTGGGTTCGCCGGCGCCGCCGCAAGCGGCACACCGGGCAGCACCACCGGCACAGCTCCATCTGGATGCGCCACAGCATCGAGTACGTAGTTGAGGCGGTAATCATTGGTCACGAGGTTTGATGCGCCAAAGCCGGCTGCAAATATCGGGTTGGCCGGAACTGCAAGCGCAGCGTCAAGTGATGCATTCCCGGTGACGGGCGTCGTGCTGCTGAAGAGCGCGGTCTGGGGCAGCTTGTTGTCGGCAAAAAGTGTGTCGATCGGCGTGACACTCGGCAGCAATGTGTCAATCCCCGTCGCGTAGGTGGGCTCATAGATGTCAGTGAGCGATGCATACAGGTTACCGTAGGCCTGCTGATAGCTTGTGACGATGAGTGGCGTGAATACCGTTGCCCCTACATTGACACTTCCATAGAACACCGCGTCGCCGAAAGCCTCGAGCGCGTACGGACCAGACATAGGTGCCGCCGCGGTTACAGTTTGGCCGCCCGTTTGCAACGCCTTGTCAGTCGCCATGGCGACATAGCCGCCCTCCGAATAACCCGTGATGAACAGCTTGCCGCTATCGGTCGTCGCAGACGATGCGGAGCGCGGTAGCGCTGCGCGTGCGGCGGCGAGTGCGTCGATCATGTCTTTAGACTGTTGATCGGCATTCAGAAACGGATGGTAGGGGAGGGATGAGGTGTCATATCCTGCATAATTCGGGGCAACGACGATGTAGCCTTGCGCCGCGAACATTGCGGCGAGCAAGGCGCCTTCGCTGTTGTTGGGATTTGTGATGTCGGCGATGTTGAAAGTCTTGTCGGTCTGAGTTCCGTGCGCGTACAGCACAATAGGGCGCGCGGCGGAACATTGTGCGCCGCTTCCAGTAGGCACCATCAAAGCGCCGGTCGCGGTTGCAGTCTCGCCTTTGGCGCCGACAGTCCAATACTGCTCGTAATAGAAATCGACACCGCAGGTGGGCGCACCGGTGAGGGCGAGTAATTGCTGACCGGACGCCGTCGCATTTAATTGCGCTGCGAAGGTAGCCGCGTCGAGGGAGGCTATGCGTAGCGGCGGATTTTGAACGAGAGTACCGCGCGTAGTGGCGGTTGCAACGGCCGATGTCATGCTATCGGAACCGCACGCGGTTAATAGGACGACGGCAATTGCCCCGTAGAACGGACTCTTAGTTCCACTCATGCCTACCCCCTCGCGGCCGCTTGCACGTCGACCCTAATCGAATCCTTGCCGTTGTAGCACCGCTCTGAATCAAAACGTCGCTTCGTGACGCTTTGCTTACGCTCCACGCTTGGACGTCGAGCCGATTGGTTGAGAATGGCCCGCCGCGCAAAATGATGCCAACTGCTGCCGGCCACTATACTGCACCGGCGCTATTTGAACGACTCAAGACAGTGTCGCGGCTCACGAACAAATGGCGCCTCTCGGCGGTTTCGTTGGCATGGTCGACGGAGCCTTGTGGTATTTGGGCAACGCGCTGCCCTCGCTCACGAGCTTCACTGCGTCACCGACACTGCGCATTTCAGAGGCAGCATCGGTATGAGCCGATTAACGCGTCCGCCACCCCGGCGCGCTTCGGCACGCACGGATTGAAAATGCGCCCACGATTGTCAAGCCTGGACGTGCTTCAGGGCTGTTTCTGTAGGAACCGTGCTTCGAACACGTCGCTAGGCAGCGGTTTGTTGAACAAGTAACCCTGCATCTCGTTACATTTCAGCAAGCGAAGCAGGCCGGATTGCTCCACTGTTTCAACTGCCTCTGCGATCGACTTCAAGTTGAGCGAATGCGCAAGGTAGACGACGGTTGAGACGAGCGCGAGACCCTGCGGTGAAGCGGTCATGTCGGCGATGAACGAGCGGTCGATCTTTAGAGTGTGAACCGGCAGCTTCGAAAGGTGGCTCAATGAGGAGAAGCCCGTGCCAAAATCGTCGATGGCGATTGTTACGTCCAATGCGCTGATCGCTCGCAACGGGGCTATGCTGTGCGCGACGTCCTCCATGAGCAAGCTTTCGGTAATTTCGAGTTCCAGGCCTGCGGCGGCTTGAGGGTCAACGGCGATTGCGCGCTCGATTTGCGCAACGAAGCCGCGACTGCGCAGTTGTAACGGCGACATGTTCACTGCAATGCGCACGCCGGCAAGTCCCGCGTCTCGCCAGCGCAGATATTCTGCAATCGCCTTGGGCAATGCCCAGCGACCTACCTCATAGATGAGGCCGATTTCTTCCAGAATCGGAATGAATTGCGCCGGTGACACGAGACCAGTACGTGGATCGTTGCACCTGATTAGCGCTTCGGCTCCAGTCACCTCGCCGCTTGCAAGGTTTACTTTTGGCTGATAATGCTCAGCATCCGCTTCTGCGCTGCCCGCATATGTGCGCGAGACCGCATTCGGCTGCTGCCAAAGCTCCCGCGAAAAAGAGCATTCCGCAATGTCGGCCTGTCGGCGGCGCCTGCCTTGCGTTTAAAACCTAATCGGCACGGCCGACCCGACGAACGAGGCGGTGGCGCCCCAGGTTGGCTTGGCGTGCCGGACGACGAGGCGGATTCGCTTTAGCGCCGATTTTGCGGTACGGCGCGCGATCGCTGGCGACTGTGGCTTGCGATGTCCCTGACGACTAATTCTTTGAGATCAGTTTTTAAGAGCGAGGCGAACTGCTGGTGCGGCACTGCTCGACTAAAATAGTAGCCCTGCGCCTCGTCGCACTTGTGACTCTGGAGAAACTCGAGTTCATCCTGCGTTTCCACACCCTCAGCTATAACGGTGAGCTTTAAACTGCGCGCCATACTGATCACGGCCGTCACGATCGCAGCATCCTGGCCGCCGATTGCGATCTGGCGCACAAACGACTGATCGATCTTGAGGGCGTCGACATTGAAGCGTTGCAGGTAACTTAGGCTCGAGTAGCCGGTACCGAAGTCGTCAATTGCAACCTGTACTCCCCATTCGCGTAGAGTTCTGAGAATGCCCGCGGCAGGTTCAGCGCGTTTCATCAGCACGCTTTCAGTCAATTCGAGCTGCAGGCATCGCGGGTTGACTCCGGTTTCACTCAGAATCGCGAACAATCCCTGAAGGAAGTTGTCGTCGCGAAACTCGATAGCGGACACATTGACTGCCATCATGGCCGCTGGCAGGCCCGCATCCGTCCATGCGCGCGCCTGCCGGCAGGCTTCGCGTAGCACCCATCTGCCAATATGCAGAATCAGTCCACAGTCTTCGGCGATCGGGATAAATTGGCCCGGTAAGAGTGGCCCGCGGGTCGGGTGCTCCCAGCGTATCAATGCTTCCGCGCCGGTGATCTCGCCGGTTCGCAGATTAATCTTTGGCTGGTAGTGCAGTGCGAACTCCTGCCGTTCCA
>DATCBZ010000290.1:0-7669 GCA_036511555.1 Steroidobacteraceae bacterium | reverse complement strand
TAAGTCGACCGCGCCGTGTTATTCGCGCGTGGCCACAGCTTCGCGCAAACCTGTTGTCGCCCAGTCGTGAACTTGCGAAGGCGGCGGGATGAGAATCATTTTGACACCGAGGCGGCGCTGATGAGTGCGGGTACTGCGTTCGCATACGGGCTGCTCATCGCGGCGCCCCGATGATACCGCTCGTTCTCAGCCGCTTTACCGCGGTCAGTGCGATCGGTCGCGGTCTTGCGCAGACACTCGAAGCCCTGCAGATGCAGCGCAGCGGTCTTGCGCCCTGCACCTTCGAGACAGTTGATCTTGAAACTCAGATCGGCGAGGTGCCGGGCGTCGAGGCAATCGCGCTGCCGGAGGGACTGGAAGAATTCAACTGCCGCAACAACCGGCTCGCGCAGCTCGGCCTGATGCAGGACGATTTTGCAGTGGCAGTGGCAGGCAGTGTTGAGCGCTGGGGTCGACGACGCGTCGGCGTGCTGCTTGGCACGAGCACCGCTGGCATGCTGCAGACGGAGCTCGCGTACCGCAATCGCGACCCGTTAACTGGCGCGTTGCCGGCCGACTTCAACTATGCCGCGACTCAGAATTCCTATTCGGTCGCCGATTTCGTGCGGCGCGCTTTGCGACTCGCCGGGCCCGCTGCAGTGGTTTGCACCGCATGCTCCTCAAGCGCCAAAGTGTTTGCATCCGCACAACGCATGATCAGCGCAGGAATCATCGATGCCGCGGTCGTCGGTGGAGTGGATTCACTTTGCCTCACGACGCTTTACGGTTTTCACTCTCTGCAATTGACCTCGCGTTTCGCCTGTCGTCCTTTTGACGTCGCCCGCGATGGCATTTCAATCGGTGAGGCGGCCGCCTTTGTGTTGCTCGAGCGCCCGCATCCGAGCGTGGCTCACGACGCGCTCATGCTTCTGGGAACCGGCGAGTCGAGCGATGCCTATCACATGTCGAGTCCGCATCCCGAAGGGCGCGGCGCGCGCGCATCGATACAGCAGGCGCTGCGGGCCGCACAGCTTGCACCCGAAGATGTCGATTACATCAATCTGCACGGCACCGCCACACCAAGCAACGACAGTGCCGAGGATGCCGCTATCACTTCGGTGTTTGGGCCCGACACGCCCTGCAGTTCAACCAAAGGGGCGACCGGACACACCTTGGGTGCCGCGGGGGCGCTTGAAACGGTGATCTGCGCACTCGCCATCCAGCACGGCCTTATGCCCGCGGGACTCAACACGACCGTCGTCGATCCGAGTTTGAAACTCCATTATCTGTGCGAGAACCGCCGCGGCCATATCGCTCGTGCGCTCACCAACTCCTTCGGCTTCGGCGGCGCCAACTGCAGTTTGATCATCGGCCGCGCGGCCTGACGGCAGACAAACCGTGACCGCAATGTCGGCCTATATCGAGGGAATCGGCGTATTAGGACCGGGCCTGTCCGACTGGCCGGGCACGGCCGCTATTCTTGCAGGCACGGCTGAGTACGTTGCGGCACCTACGGTTCTGCCCGCACCTTGGTCGCTGCCGCCGGCGGAGAGACGCCGTGCAGTCGCGGTCGTGAAGCTCGCGCTCGCCATCGGCTTCGAGGCTACCACACGCGCAGGAATCGACCGACGCGCACTGCCAACCGTCTTTTCTTCCTCCGGCGGCGACGGCAGCAACTGTCACGAGATATGTCAAGCCCTTGCAAGTGCGGACCGACAGATCTCGCCCACCCGATTTCATAACTCCGTGCACAATGTCGGCGCGGGCTACTGGAGCATTGCTGCGAAGGCAACGGCCGCCGCGAACGTGCTGTGCGCATTTGATGCCAGCTTCGTCGCCGGCCTGCTCGAGGCTTTGGCACAAGTCACAACCGAGCGCGCGCCGACGCTGCTCTTGGCATACGATACTCAGTACCCGGAACCGCTACATAGCAAGCGCCCGTTGCTCGATGCGTTCGGCGTTGCGTTTGTTATCGCGCCCGCGGCAAGCGCCGCGGCGATGGCAAGATTGAGTGCCGTACTCAGCGAGAATAGCGCTGACCGCATGCGAGAGGCGCGCCTTGAAGCCCTGCGCGTATCGATCCCCGCCGCGCGCAGCCTGCCACTGCTGCAAATACTCGCGCGGCGTCGCGCAGGAAGCGTGACCCTCGATTATTTGGAGAACTTGCGGCTTTCGATTGAGGTTGAACCATGCCATTAGATCGTCACTGGATCGAAGCGCATATTCCCCACACCGGCAGTATGTGCCTGCTCGACGAAGTGCTGAGCTGGGATCCCGGCCACATCGAATGCCGCAGCGCAACTCACCGCGCCGTCGAAAATCCGCTGCGGGCATACGGACGCCTCGGCGGCATTTGTGGAGTTGAATACGCCGCCCAGTCGATGGCGGTGCACGGTGCCCTCGTCGCCGGTTGCACAAGCGTGCCTGCGGTCGGCTACCTTGCGGCCCTGCGCGGCGTCGTAGTGCATGTCAGGCGGCTCGACGAGCTTGCCGGGGACCTCGTGATCAGTTGCGAACGCACCAACGGCGATGCTGCGACCGTCATGTATCAGTTCTGCGTGTGCAGCGGCGACCTTACTGTTCTTGCCGGACGTGCAACCGTTATTCTCGACGCTACTGCCCTGACACGCGCCGGAAGGGCGCCGCTGACTTCATGACTCGCGCTGTCAGACGCGCACTCGTTACCGGCAGCAGCGGCGTGATCGGCGCTGCCATCTGCCGCTCCTTGGCTCGTGCCGGGCACTTCGTATACGCGCACGCTCATCGCGGCGTTGCTGCCGCTGAGGCGCTCGTCGCAGAGATCATCGCAAACGGTGGCAGCGCGCAGTTAGCAGTCTTCGACGTCACCGATGGCGCCACTACCCGTGCGCAGCTTGAAGTGGTGCTCGACCAGGGCCCGGTGCAGATTCTCGTGAACAACGCCGGCATCCACGATGATGCCGTGTTCCCGGGCATGCGTGCCGAACAGTGGCGTAGCGTCATCGATGTTTCGGTCAATGGCTTCTTCAACGTAACCCAGCCGCTGCTGTTGCCCATGATCCGCACCCGCTGGGGACGCATAGTGAGCACTTCTTCGGTTGCCGCTCTCATGGGAAATCGCGGCCAGGTCAACTATGCCGCCGCTAAGGGCGCGTTGAATTCAGCAACCCGAGCGCTGGCACTGGAAGTCGCGAGCCGTGGCATCACTGTGAACGCGGTCGCGCCCGGTATCATCGCGACCGAGATGACTGAGAAGATGTTTGATGCCGCAGCGATTGCGAGCCTTGTTCCCATGAAGCGCGCCGGCTTACCCGAGGAGGTCGCAGCTCTCGTTGCGTTCCTGGTTTCGGAGGAGGCCTCCTACCTTACGGCGCAGGTGATCTCGATCAACGGCGGCATGAGCTGATGGAGCGCGCTGCTGCGGTTTCGGCGCTGGCCGTGCACAAGAGCGAACTGCTGCTGTTTTTCGCATTACTCGAACTGACCGTGATCGTCATTGCCGGCAGGCTGGGCGCGGCGCTCGCGCGGCGTATCGGACAATCGGCCGTCGTCGGCGAGATCTTAATGGGACTGCTACTGGGCCCGTCGCTCCTCGGATGGATTGCGCCGCAGTCGTTTGCATTTGTCTTCCGCTCCGCGGCGCCTGAACCGTTGCAGGTACTGTCCGGCCTTGGCCTCGTGCTCTTGATGTTCCAGATCGGGCTCGGGTTCGATTTTTCGCATTTGAAAGAGCGTGATAATCGCGCGCTGGTCGCGTGGCTGAGCGCAGCGTGCCTCGTGCTGCCATTTGGCATTGGACTCGTCTTCGGCTACTACGCCGCACCGGTACTCTCGCCGCAAGCGAACCGTCTCGACTCCGCACTTTTCGTCGCGACCGCTTTCTCGATCACGGCGTTGCCAGTATTGGGACGCATCCTGTATGACCTGCGGGTAACGCGTGCGCGGCTTGCGGTCATCGCGATCAGCGCCGCCGCCGTAAACGATGTTGTCGGCTGGCTGCTGCTCGCATTGGTCACCGCCCTGACGCTCGCCACATTTGACGGCGCGCACTATGGATTGCGCATACTGCTGATAGCAGGCTACGTCGTCCTTTGCCTTACCTGTCTACGCCCGCTTCTAAAAACAATCGTGCGGCGCTTGCATTCCGTCGACGGCAGGATGTCGGCAGATCTGCTCGGCATCGTGCTCACGGTGGTATTCCTCTCGGCGATGGCGACTTACGAGCTTGGCATATTTGCACTCTTCGGCGCCTTTCTGATTGGCGTCATTTTGTTCGACGAGACGCAGTTCGTGCGCGCCTGGCAAGAGCGGCTCGGCCAATTTGTCACGGTGTTCTTCATGCCAATCTTTTTCACATACACGGGACTGCGCACATCGATCGGTAGCTTGAGCACAGCGTCGGCGTGGGGTTGGTGCATTCTGACGATTGCACTTGCGACGCTCGGCAAGTTTGGCGGCGCCTACGTTGGCGCGCGCAGCTCAAAGCTCGATCATACCCAGGCGACGCTGCTCGGCTTCATGATGAACACGCGCGGCCTCATGGAATTGGTTGTAATCAATGTGGGTCTCGACCTCGGTGTCATCTCGCAACAGATGTTCACCATTCTCGTCCTCATGGCGATCGTCAGCACCGTAATCACGACACCGGCGCTACGGTTCTATCTGCCTCGGGCCGGCGTCGCGCTGCCGCGGCGGCGCTAGTGGCGTCGCGTCAACCTCGGCACCGACGCGCGCGGCGGCACGGAACCTGCGCGCGCCGCTGAGCGCAAGGAAAACGCAGGCTAAGAAAGCAAGACAGCCTCCTGCTCCCACGGAGATGTGCGTTGCGACTACGTCGGCGATGCGGCCAACGGCGCTCTGTGCGACGTGTGCGAGTAATCCCCTGACGGTCGTGGCCCGCTCGTTTGCTTGCAGATAATTCGCCGAGGTTTTTGCATAAAGCGTGGCGCAGGTTGACGCCATGAGAATCAAGGGCGCAAGGCAGCCAAGCCAGGCACCTCTTTTTTTACTGAAAAGCGGCGCCGCGGGCGCCAACAATGCGGCGCAGCACAGCAGCGAAAAACCAAACGTCATAAGCGGATGCGGGCGATTGATGCCCGTCAAGCGGCCGCCCGGATCGTTGATGACGGCAAGCAAATCGTAGAAGCGGATGCTCTGCTGCCACGGCCCAAGGTGCACGACGAGTGTCGCCATTACAAACCAGCCAACGACAACGGCCGCCCAAGCGCCGAGCATCGCGTGCCCGAGTTCTATTTGCGATCGCCGCATTCGCTCCCACCAGAGTCCGCACACTGCCGCAGTTTGGCACCCTTTCGCGCGCCGTGATAGATTTCTCGGCACGGAGGATGAATAACAATGTATGCGTGGCGCGGAATCGCGGTCCTATATTGCTCGATCTTCACCGGCGTCGCCGGGTGCACGACAGTCAGCACCGTCAGCGATCAAATATGGGTTCAAGATGCAAAGGCTGCGTCCGTCAAAGCTGCAGACGCGGCTGCGGACTCTGCCATGAGAACCGTCAAGCGCATGCAGCGCTACCTCGCTGAGCAAGACGTGCTCAAGACTTTCCACGACGCGGGCGAGCACAGTGAGACGGCGATTCTCGACGTGCTGCATAAGTCAAAGCCACACACGGCAAGAAGCGGTGCGCCCGCCACCAGCCCCGTGACACCGCAGAAAGGCCAACATCCCTCCACAAGCCCATCGCTCCCGCAGCAGTTCAACGGCAATCTGCGCTGGCCGGTCGAGGCCGGGATCATTAGCTCAAAGTTCGGCGAACGTTGGGGCAAGCCTCACAAAGGCATCGATATCGCCGCCGATAGCGGCGAGCCCGTCTACGCAATTGCCGACGCCGAGGTCATCTATGCGAGCGACGGCCTACGCGGTTACGGCAACGTCGTCATCCTGCGGCACGACCAACAGATGACCTCGGTGTATGCACACAACAGCGAACTTAAGGTTCATCAGGGAGAACACGTCGCCCAGGGCGCTCTGATATCGCTCCTGGGCAATACCGGCCACTCCACCGGCCCGCACGTGCACTTCGAGATTCGCGAAGGCGATACGGCGGTTGACCCACTGACGATGTTGCCAAAATCACGGATTGCGCAGGCAACCCATGAGCGCGAGAACCTGGCGCTTGCGCAACTCAGCTCACCAATCCTTCCCTAAAGCGATTTCGACAAACCCAAGAAGAAGCCGCGCCGCGGTCCGTACTGCGATGCACCGACACCGACGCCCGTGCCGTTGCGAATTTGATAGACCTCGTCGAACGCGTTAATAACATCGAACCGGGCCGTCAAGTTCCCTGCGGCGCCAAGCCCAAACTCATGGGTTACTCCCAAATTTACCTGCGTGTAATACGGCAGGTGGGCGCCGTTGGGAATGCCGGTGCCGCCGTACGCGGTGGTGACTCCCGGCGGCAGATCAAGAGCGGCGCGCAGTCCTGAACCCAGAAGAAAGTCGGCGCTGAAGCGCGTCCTACCCCAACGGTATGAGACTCCACCCGAAGCCGTCTTTTGCTGCTCATGGTCAAGGTGGATGTAGTTGTTGGCGATATAGGCAATATCCCCCGGAGCGAAATTGAATTGCGCCGAATCGATGTCCTTGCCCTTGGCGCTCTGCGCTGCAAGGTTGAGATAGGCGCTCACCTGTTCATATATATAGTTGGCCGTGAGCTCAACGCCATATTGCTTTCCGTAACGGTAATTGAAAGGGGTGAGGATGATCGGCGCACCAAACTGGCCTTCGTCGATGAGGTTTCGCGATTGCTTGTAATAGCCGTCGAGACCGAGTGTGAATTCGCGACTCAGCTTCTGCTGAACCCCGACATCATAGTAATTTGCGCGTTCGGCGAGTGGTGATGCCGCTAATGGCGACGCCGGCGGCGATGTCGTAGTGATGAACTTCGCAATCGTCTCACCGCCGACGAGCTCGGACGGCGGCGGCGAGAGATAGCGCGAATAGCCGGCATGCACAGTCGTGCTCGGCAGCGGCTGCCAGACCGCGTTCAGTCGCGGACTCGTTTGGCTCGCGTTCGTGTAGGCCTTGAACGTGTCGAAGCGCAGGCCGTAATTGAGTACCAGTGTCCGCAATATGCGCCATTCGTCCTGAACATACGTGCTCTCGATCCATTCAACTTGCGCACTGTCATCGCTGATCGCAAACGGTAGATCGGAGAGCGGCAAACCGTCGTTCCCCGTTCTCAGTACCTCGGATGTCGTGGTACTCGTCGAGCGATCCGTCTGCAGATATAGGCCGGCGCGCAGCGTATGTGCCTCGTTCAACTTGTACGCCGCGTCACTTTGCAGAGCGTAGGCGACGTTTTGCTTGAACGCAGCCTGCGCGATGCCGGTATACAACAGGTCACCTATCGGATCGGGAACGAATGTAAGGCTTGAATACCGGGCGATGAAGGAAGTTTGCACATCGAACGCGCCCGCCGAGTGTTGCTAGCCGAGCGCTCCGAACTGCGTAATCTCGCGCTGCTTTTCATTCAGGTCTGCACTCGCAAAGGTGCTCTGACCGTTGACGCTAAGACCGAGGGATGGCTGCAGACCATCTTGAGTGGGGATCTGAAACCTGCCTTCTGAGCTGCCCGCAATCACCGTCAGGCGATTCTCCTCATTAAGGATGTCCTCAAGATACCCGAAGCCGTGATATTGACTCGTATGGTCATGGATTGGATTGACCCGTGCATCGGGGGATTCAA
>DATCBZ010000289.1:0-4335 GCA_036511555.1 Steroidobacteraceae bacterium | reverse complement strand
CCATCCATTAGAAAGAAGCTGATACCGTCCGCACCATCTTTGCCCGAACCGCCCGAGTCGCCGCGATAGGTCACGGTCGTAAATGTGATCGCGACCCCCGCCGTGCTCGGAAACGCAGCGGACGGATTCAGCACGATTGCGCCGTTCTGGTGATAGCCGCCGGGGCTGCCGTTGGTAAAACGCAGCGCGCCTTTGCCTGCGCCATCCGGCAACGTGCCGGTATCACCACCCACCAAGGGCTCGGCGCCGTAGTAGGCAAGTCCGTAGCAGGCTGGAATCGTGGCGGTGTTATCGCCCGCGGTCAAACAGGCGCCATTAAATGACTGCCATGGGCGCGACAGCGCGGTGCCGGTAAAATCTTCGCAATAGCCGCCGGCTGGACAGGTGACGCCGTTCTGTGTGGTCTGCGCGTGCGCTGCGGGCGCAATAAGCCCCGTCAGCACAATGACCATTGCGGCAAAGGAATAATTCGCTTTCATGAACAGCCTCCCAAGGCTCCAAGGTCACACACGCCGGTGGTGACGTAGTACGTGCTTTCAACTATGGCGACGGCATTCTGGCTGCCGCCAAATCCCACGGCGTCGACCTGATAAAGGAGCTTGTAATTGCTCGTGCTACTGTCAGCGGTAGTACCGAGATAGGAAATGTAGAACAGCGGCGTTTGGAAGTATTGGTTCACGCCGCCCGTCGTGCTGAATTGCATATTGGGTGGTGCGTAGGTGACCCCCACCGGTGCGCCACCGACGGCCCACGGCAGTGTTGCGACATCGTTATTGGGAACGATGGTCGGCAAAGTGTTCGCGCAGACTTGCGGAGTCGCTGCCGGCACGAGCGCATTGCAGATGACCGGCGTGGTGGCGCCGGTGCCGGAGGACAGCCAGTACTCGGCATACTGCTGCGCGCTGTCAGCGGCCTGCAGAGCGCGCTGTTTCTCACGCGTATTGCCGGCGATTTTCTCCTCGATGCCGAAGTTACGGAAAATCGCCACGGCCAATATCGTTACGACCAGAAGCAACAGCAGGCTTGAGACCAATACGAGGCCACGTTGCCGCATCGGCGTATAGAGATCATGCGTCTTCATGTCGTGCTGACCCCTACTCGATTCATGATGTTGACGACGCGCACGAAGTCGATCGTCTGCGGCTGCTGGGAGGCGGGCCCGGTGTACTGCGGGTTCGTAAAGGTCAATGTCACCTTGACGCAGATCACGTTGGTCCAAAGAAGAGGAGCTGCATTCAACTGAGTTGCCGTGAAAAAGGTGTCGACATTGTTGCCCGGATTGGCGTTGGTCTTTACGCCGTAGAGAATCTGCAGCTTCGTGACTCCGCCGATGAGCGTCACGGGCGCGGCAACGCCGAGCGTGCAAAGCAGGTTACCCGCTGCGTTGATGCTGAATTTATTGATGTAAGTCTGTTTGCCGCCGGTGGTATTGGTCTTGCCGGTGCAATTGATCACGCGGTCATTGGGAGCAGTCTGAAACTGCACGGTGATGGTGTCACCGGGGACCGCGACTATGTGCGTACCGACGATTGACTGCTGCGGCTGAGTAAACGGCAGCGGTCCGCCCGTAAACACACTGAGCGCAGTCTCGGTCGTCGGATCGGGATAATAGCCCGCCGCCTGGATGACATCGGCGATCAGCGTCATGGCAAGGCGTTCACTATCCTGCAGTTGCGCAAGACCATTCTGCGCGCCATAGGTGCGGCGCATGTCCTGCACCAACGTCAGCAAGCCACCGAGCAAAAACAGGCCGATCAGCACCGCAATCGACAGCTCCACGAGCGTGAAGCCCTGCTGAGCGCGGCGGCTGCTAAACGGCAATTGTTTGGAGTGTGCGTTCATGGCTGCACGTACAAGGTATATGACGGCAACTGCATTGCAGCCGGGGTACCCGCCGCCGCCGCCGCGGTCGCCGCTTGCGCTTCCTGGCTGTTGATGGCGGCCTGATTCTCGGTCCACGTCATCGTAATGACACAATTGACCGGCAGGGCGCCGGCCGTGTTTGCGCAGGTGATGGTCGCCTGGTCGTTCGGAAGAATCTTCTGCAAGGCATTCGCCCAGGCGTTCATATCGTAGCCTGCGACCTGACTGGGGGTGCACGGCGCGACGCCTCCCGATAGGCAGTTCGGGGCCGCCGCCAGCGCCGGATCGGTCGACGTAACCACGGTGCCGACTACCGTCGTTGTCGCTGGTGCGGTGAGTACGGCCCAGTAGGCACGATTCGCGCTCATGCTCGAAGCCAGACTTGAGCCCTCGATGGCGGCAAGCGAGCGCTTACTGGCAATGCCGGTGCTGGAATAGGCAAGCGCCTGCATCTTGGCGATTCCGAGCAGCCCCACGGAGACGATGATGAGCGCGACCAGAACTTCGATAAGACTGAAACCGGCCGCAGGATTTCTAAACGATTGAATGCAGCGTTTCATGTGCAAGGGCCGGCAGGGGGAATAGGGGGAACTAGGGTTGTCAACTGCCCGACAGTCGTAATCTGCAGACAGCGGGTTGAACTGGGATTGGGCGTCGCAGCATGCAGAGTGATCGTCACAATGTTTGGAATTCCGAGTGCGAAGCCCTCACGGTTGAAGGTCACGGCGCTGACGGCCTGGTTCGCAGTGAACGTATCGCCATACGCAAATGGTCTTTGCACCCGTATGACAGTTTCGTTGGCATCGACGGTTTGATTGCCATTTGAATCAGAAAACACGATCCAGCCGCTCTGCCAGGAGGTGCTGCCGGAGCACGTCGGGGGCGTCGCGGTCGAATTGCTGGAGGCGCACACCGTTACCGTCTGCCCTTCTTTGATGGCCTCGGAGCGCGCGTACTGCATATCGCCCAGAAGACCGTTCACTTCGCCCGAGATGCGGTTGGTGTTGGTGACATATTGATAGGACGGCACGCCGAGCCCGACCAGTATTGCTACGATCGTAATGACGGTCAGGAGCTCGATTAGGGTGAAGCCCGCGCTGTGCTTCAAATCGAGCGCCGCCGCCGGCCGGGCCATTGATGCCGCAAGGTTCATGCGCGTAACCATAGTGTTCTAACCTTTCGTGAAGCTGACGATAGCGCCTGTTGATGCTCAGGATGTGACCGCATTCGCAGTTTCCTCGTGCCCGGCGGCGTCGGCAGCGGGAAATTGCACCCTAATTCTCGTTCCGCGGCCGCCGGCGCCGGAGTCGATCGTGACGTCGGCACGGTGCAGGCGGGAGATCTCCTCGACGATCGCAAGGCCCAGGCCGCAGCCGTGTCCCTGCGAGCCGGGCAGGCGGTAGAAACGCTGTCGCACCCGTCCGCGCTCAGCCTCGGGGATGCCGGGGCCGTCATCTTCGATTTCAAGATAAGGCTCAGTCGCGGCCCCGCCGCAGCGCACGGTTACACGGCCGCCGGCGGGGGTGTAATTGAGGGCATTGTCGACGAGATTGCCCAGGAGATCCTCGATGAGCCAGGCACTGCCTGTAACGGTCGCAGGACCCACATCCGCACCTAAATCAAGCCCGGCTCTGACCGAGCGGTCAACATTGCGTTCGATCACGCGCTCGACCAGCGAACGCAATTCAATATTTTCGAACCGGTCGGCGAGATTTGCCGACGGCTCGGCGCGCGCCAGTGCGAGCAGTTGGTTTGCCGAGTGGGCAACTCGACTGACGCCGTCGCGCAGGGTTGCAAGATTCGACTCCAGTCCGCGCGCGGCCGGATCCTGAGTCAACAGTTCAAGATGTCCGAGCAGCCCCGCAATGGGCGTGCGCAACTGATGCGCAGCGTCTGCGACGAACTGACGCTGCGAGCGGGCCGCCTCGCGCAAAACTTCAAAGAGTCCGTTCAAGGCGTCAACCATGGGTCGCACTTCGGTGGGCACCGCGCCGGTCTCGAGCGGCCGCAGCTCTCGCGGCGAGCGCGCCTCGATCTGTGCGCGTACCGCCACCAGCGGCCGCAACCCAAAGCGCACTCCGACCAGCACCATAAGGAGCGTCGCATCAATCAAAATGAAATCCGTAAGCCAAGTGCTCGTAATGATGAAATGGCGCGCGACCTCACGGCGTTTGGTTGTCTCTCCTACATTAATTGTCGCCACGCCAACGCTCGTGGGCATACGATAGGTCACGACGCGGATGCGCTCCTCGCCCAGCCAAGCATCCCCGTAGGACGGATTGCCTTCACCGGAGGAGGCGGCGGGTAGTTGTGGGTCGCCTGCGACCAGCACGTGGTCCGGGCCCCATATCGAGTAAAAGAATGTCTCGGCGCGATTGCCGTGTGCTCCCAGTTGCGCGGGCGGCGGCAATTGCGCGCGGATCCTGCCATCCACTACTTTGATGACGGCGGCTTGTGCAAAGGCAGCGTCGG
>DATCBZ010000288.1:0-2602 GCA_036511555.1 Steroidobacteraceae bacterium | reverse complement strand
GCAGCCGCCACCACCCGCACCGTTGGGCGTGCGCCAACACTTGCGTTATTGGACACTCGACAGCACGCCGTGGCAGTGCTTGTACTTCTTCCCCGATCCGCAGGGGCAAGGCTCGTTGCGCCCGACCTTGCGCTCCACGCGCACAAAGGTGCTGGGCTCGGCCACCGGCAGGGGCGGCGCACTGCTGCGCGCGAAGCCGCCCGCGCCGCCCATCGACAGTCCGGGCGCTGCCGGCGCATCGGCAGCCGCGGCCGGCACACCGGCCGCAGGAGCCAGGAGCGAGGCGGCCTCGGCATGCTGGGCTTGGAGAGCGCGCATCAAACGGCGGCGGCGTTCCTCCTCATCGCGGTCGAGCTGTTCTTGGGTCACGATCTCAACCTTCGCAAGCTGCGTCACGGTCTCAAATTTGACGCGCTCCAGCATCGAGGCGAAGAGCTCGAAGGCCTCGCGCTTGTATTCGAAACGGTAGTCCTTCTGCGCGTAGCTGCGCAGGTGAATGCCCTGCCGCAGGTAGTCCATGGCCGCCAAGTGCTCACGCCAGTGCAGGTCGAGCATGCGCAGCATGATCTCCTTCTCCGCATGGCGCATGGCCTCGTGGCTGAAGCGCGTGGCTTTCGCCTCGTAGCTTGCGTCCACCGCGGCGACGACGCGCGCGCGCATGGCCGCTTCCTCAAGCTCCGGCTCCGCCGCCAGCCACGCGGCCGGATCCACATCGGCATTGAAGTCCTTCTGCAGCGTATCGCGCAGGCCCGAGAGGTCCCAGTCGGCGGGCGCGGCGCTCTTCGGCAGGAACTGATCGACGAGATTATTGACGGCTTCCTCGCGAATGCCCTGCACCGCGGCCGACAGATTCTCGCGCCCCATGATCTCGGTGCGCTGCTGGTAGACGACCTTTCTCTGATCGTTCGCGACATCGTCAAACAAGAGGAGCTGCTTTCTGATGTCGAAGTTGTGCGCCTCAACCTTACGCTGCGCTTTTTCGATCTGCCGCGTCAGCATGCCGCTTTCGATGACCTCTCCCGCCTTCATGCCGGCCATCTGCAACAGGCGCTTGGTGCGCATCGGGTCGCCGAAGATGCGCATCAGATTGTCTTCCATCGACAGATAGAAGCGGCTCGAACCCGGATCGCCCTGACGGCCCGAGCGGCCGCGCAGCTGATTGTCGATGCGGCGTGACTCGTGGCGTTCGGTGCCGACGATATGCAGGCCGCCGGCGGCGACCACACGGTCATGGCGCAAGCGCCACTCCTCGCGCACGCGCGCACGGGTCGCATCATCAATCTCGCCGAGCGCGGCAAGCTCGGACTCATGATTGCCGCCGAGCACGATGTCGGTGCCGCGGCCGGCCATGTTGGTGGCAATCGTCACGGCGCCGGGCCGGCCGGCTTGCGCCACGATCTGCGCTTCGCGCTCATGCTGTTTGGCATTCAGCACTTCGTGCGGAATCTTCCCCTTCTGCAGGAGCCCGGCGAGAAACTCGGACGTTTCGATGGAAGTCGTGCCCACCAGCACCGGCTGCTCGCGTTTGACGCAGTCCTCGATGTCCTCGACGATGGCCTGGAATTTGTCCTTCTGCGTCAAATACACGAAGTCTGGATTATCGCGGCGCACCATCGGCTTGTGCGTCGGGATGACGATGACTTCGAGGCCGTAGATCTGCATGAATTCCGGCGCTTCGGTATCCGCAGTACCCGTCATGCCGGCGAGCTTCTTGTAGAGGCGGAAATAATTCTGGAAGGTGATCGAGGCGACGGTCTGATTCTCCTCGCGCACGCGCACGGCCTCTTTGGCCTCCACCGCCTGATGCAGGCCATCCGACCAGCGCCGGCCCGGCATCGTGCGGCCGGTGAACTCATCGACGATGATCACCTCACCGTTTCTGACGATGTACTCCACATCGCGCTTGTAGAGCGCATGCGCGCGCAGCGCCGCGTTCAAGTGATGCATCAGGCGGATGTTGGCGGCGTCGTACAGGCTCTCGCCCTCGTGCAGCAGGCCCCCCTCGGTCATGAGCGCTTCGACGTGCTCGTGGCCTTCCTCGGTGATGTGCACTTGTTTGGTCTTCTCATCGACCGCGTAGTCGCCCGGAGCGTCCTCCTTGGGCTGGCGCTGCAGGCGCGGCACGAGCTCGTTGATGCGCAGGTAGAGCTCGGTGCTCTCCTCGGCGGGACCTGAAATGATGAGCGGCGTGCGCGCCTCGTCGATCAGAATCGAGTCGACTTCGTCCACCACGGCATAGGTCAAACCGCGCTGTACGCGATCCTCGAGCCGGTACGCCAAGTTGTCGCGCAGATAGTCGAAGCCAAATTCGTTGTTGGTGCCGTAGGTGATGTCGCAGGCATAAGCCGTGCGCTTCTCCTCGGAACTCTGCGCATTCTTGATGACGCCGACACTTAAGCCTAAGAAGCGATACACCGGACCCATCCAGTCCGAATCGCGCTGCGCCAAATACTCGTTCACGGTCACGATGTGCACGCCGGCCGCGGACAAGGCATTCAGATACGCCGGCAACGTCGCAACCAGGGTCTTGCCCTCACCGGTGCGCATCTCAGCAATCTTTCCCTGGTGCAGCGCAATGCCGCCGACCAGCTGCATGTCGAAA
>DATCBZ010000287.1:0-3319 GCA_036511555.1 Steroidobacteraceae bacterium | reverse complement strand
GGGTGGATGAGCCGCGCGAGGCGCACAGCTCATGATCGCAGCGGCGGGCGTGGCGCGCGCCGCGCCTCATCCAATACCCAGTCGCGAAACGCCGCAATTTTTTCAATGCCGAGAAAGCTTGCTGGACAGACAAAATAGTAGGCCAATCGAATCGGCAGAATCGTACGGCTGGCAATGGCAAGGCGGCCACTCTCAATCTCGTGGGCAACCAGGCTCCAGCGCACGAGCGCAAGGCCCTGGCCGGCGCCAGCTGCCCGTACGACGCTGACCGAGTCATCGAAGGTTGCGCCACGGCGCTCCTCGTCCATGAAGGTACTCTCATCCGCCGCGCCTCCCGGCCAGACGCGCCAGGCTTCGCTGTCCTCGTGCAATAGGCGATAGCGCCGCAGGTCCGAGCGCCTGCTGACCGGGCCGTGCTTATCCAGCAGCTGCTGCGTGCACACTGCCAACACCCAGTCATCGAGCAGTTTTTCGCAATGCAGTTTGGGCCAGGAGCCGGCGCCGAAGCGGATTGCTGCCTGCACATCGGAGTGTGCGAAGTCGACGAGTCGATCCGAGGTGTGGATGCGCATGTCAATCTGCGGATGCTTTTCATTGAACCGGGGCAGGCGTAACAGGAGCCACTGCTGCAGGAACGAGGCGAGCACGCTCACCGTGAGGGGGCCGGTACGCTGGCCGAGACGCGCCTCGTTGATGGCGCGTTCAAGCTCGGCCAAACCGTCGCGGACGCGGGGGAGGAGTTGCGCGCCGACCGCGGTCAGCTGTACGAGACGACCGCGGCGATGAAAGAGGGCTGAGCCCAGGTACTCCTCGAGTGCGCGGATCTGCATGCTGACCGCGGCAACCGTGACGCCGAGCGCATCGCCAGCGAGACTGAAAGACAGATGTTCAGCGGTGGCGACAAATACGCGCAGACTTGCCAGGGGCAGCCGACGGTAGGCGACCGTGAATTTGCGTGTGGATTTTTTGCTTGCCCGTTTGGCGATTGGCATGTAGAAGGCCCTCAGCCGGGAGGCATGCTGTCACGGCGTTGTCGCTGCCGTCCACATGCCACCCGCTGGGGGGCTGTTGCCGGCATGTTCTAAGACTGTGCCGCTGCGCGTACCGTCACCGCCGCGGCACGCTGGCCGTGTAGGTTCGTGCCCGTGACGCGTGCAACGGTTGCCGCAATTGCGCGCCGCTCGCACTCGTGGCGCAGCGGGGCGCGCGCCGGCTTGCCCGCATCGAATCGTTCGCAGACTTCGACCGCCGCAGCACCGATGCGCTGGTAAAGGACCGCCGCATCGGCAGGCCGAGACAAATCAAGATCGTGATAGCTCACGGTTTGCGCAAGCAGTGTCCGTGAGCCCACTTCGACTGCGGCGAAGCCTGCGAGGTGAATGGCAACAGTGATTAATCCAAAGACAAGTGACGGTGGGTTCGTTTTCATGATCGCCTCCTAAGCGCATCCAGTGGCGGATAGACTGCCAGCGGCAGTGCGCGCGATCGTGCGTTGTGCTGAAGTTCGATTAAGAAAAACTGAAGCGAAATGGTGCAGGCACTGGACGCTGCCGCGCCAAGGCCGTACCTTTTGCCGCGGACGCCCCCAACTAAAGGACTGCCATGAAACTTCTGTTATGTTGTGCGCTTTTTGGCGCACTGACTGCTACTGCGACTTTCGCCGCGCTGCCGGACGGCCATGCCGCTCCGGACTTTACGACTCAGGCAACTCTTGCCGGGAAGCCGTTCACTTTTTCGCTCGCGGATGCGCTCAAGAAAGGACCGGTCGTGCTGTATTTCTATCCCGCCGCGTTTACGCCGGGATGTACGATCGAGGCGCACGATTTCGCCGAGGCCACCGATAAGTTCAAGGCCATCGGTGCAACCGTCATCGGCGTGTCACACGACCCGATAGAAAAACTCAATAAGTTTTCAGTGAGTGAGTGCCGCAACAAATTCGCCGTGGCATCGGATGCGGATCAAAGCATCATGAAGGCGTATGACTCAGTGCTGGCGGCGAAGCCTGAGTACGCGAACCGGACTTCCTATGTCATCGCACAAAACGGCACGATTGCGTATTCGTACACGGCAATGAATCCGGCTGAACACGTTGCCAACACGATGGCGGCGGTGGAGAAGCTGCAGAAGAAGTGACGGGCGCCGGCCACCCCGATACGGGCGAACAGGAGTCGTACGCCGTACGCCTGTTCGCCCCACGTCGAATTCGCACTACCGCTTGTGCTCGTTTTCCCGAACTGCGTCCTTAACGCCGCCAACGATGTTCTGCACTTTGCCAGCGACCTGGTCAGCTTGACCTTGGCGCTTGAGCTTTTCATCGCCCGTGACCTTGCCAGCGACTTCCTTGACGTCGCCGACCTTCTGCTTGACAGCACCCTTGATTCGATCATTGTCCATGCGACTCTCCTTTACGCCGGCCGGTGATTCGGCCCGCTGTAAGAGTTCAACGCGATGCCGACCGGAACGTTCCGCCGGCATTAAGACATATACGGGTCGGTGCGCAATTCCCCGCTAAGGGCGCGCCACGCCTGAAGTTTTCCAGTACAGTTGCGCCCCCAGAACGCGGAGGATTCGATGCTTAACGTGTATTTTCCCTTTGGGATCGTAGAGTTGCCTTTTTGGGGCTATGCGCTCGTCGTTTTCGGACTCATCCAGCTCATGTTTCTGAGCATTACGCTGTACCTGCACCGTGACCAATCCCACGGCGGGCTCGTACTGCATCCGATTCTGCGGCACTTCTTCAGGTTCTGGCTCTGGTTCAGCTCCGGCACGGTCACGCGCGAGTGGGTGGCGGTACACCGCCGTCATCACGCCTTTTCAGATCAGCCCGGCGATCCTCATAGCCCAGTCATTTTTGGTTTGAAGAAAGTGGTGCTGGAAGGTTACGAGCTCTACACGAGTGCCACGCGCGACCCGCATATTCTGGATTACTACGGCCGGGGTACGCCGGACGATTGGATCGAGCGCAACCTTTACAGTCGCTGGCGAACCAGCGGTCTCGTCCTCTTTATCCTGACCGAGCTTGCTTTATTCGGTGTGCCTGGCATCGCGATGCTTGCCATTCACATCGCGGCGCAACCGTTCTTCGCTGGCGGTGTGATCAACGGCGTCGGTCATCGCTTGGGCTATCGCAGTTTCGAGATGGCCTCGACCGCGACAAATATTCTGCCATGGGGGCTGCTCATCGGCGGTGAGGAACTGCACAACAATCACCACGCGTTCCCGCGCTCCGCGCGCTTTTCCGTGCAGCCCTGGGAGATCGACATCGGTTGGTTGTGGATCCGGCTCTTCAGTGCCCTGGGACTTGCGCGGGTGCGGCGGG
>DATCBZ010000286.1:0-8551 GCA_036511555.1 Steroidobacteraceae bacterium | reverse complement strand
GTTACCTGTTCTGCCGCACAACCCTCGATGCGCAAGCAAACTCGCCCGGGCACAGACTGGCACGCGCCGCTTCGGTCGCTTGCGCAACCCGTGTTGGCGCGCGTAACTTTCACGCGTCGATCGCAAATGCCAGTGATACGAGGAGTGCCCACATGAGATGTTACGCTGTGCTCTACACCATTTGGCTTGCGGGACTGATATGAAGCTCATCAGATACGGCGCACCCGGTAAGGAGCGACCGGGAATCGTCGATGGCGGCGGTTCGATTCGCGATCTTTCGTCGATCGCGCGCGACATCGGTCCGGAGGAATTAGCTGCCGGACTTGTTCCCCGGGTGCAGGCGCTTGATGTCGAGCGTCTGCCGACTGTGTCGGGCTCACCGCGCATCGCGGCACCGCTGAAGCGAACGGGTAAGTTCCTCGCTATCGGCCTTAACTATCGCGACCACGCTACTGAATCGAAAATGGCCGTTCCCAGTGAGCCCGTGCTGTTCATGAAGGCGGCCTCATGTCTTAACGGGCCGAATGATCCGATCATCATGCCCAAGGGTGCAGAGAAACTTGATTGGGAAGTGGAGCTCGGAGTGGTGATCGGCAAACGGGCGCGCTATATCCCGCGCGCGGATGCTCTGGGACACATCGCAGGCTACCTTATCGTTAACGACGTGTCGGAACGGGCGTTCCAGCTCGAACGCGGTGGCCAATGGGATAAGGGCAAAGGGTGCGATACGTTCGGGCCGATCGGCCCTTGGCTTGTCACGACTGATAAGGTTCCCGATCCGCAGCGCCTTAGGCTCTGGCTCGCGGTAAACGGTGTGACCAAGCAAAGTGCTAGCACAGCGGACATGATCTTTCCGGTTGCTGAGATCGTAAGTTATCTTTCGCAGTTCATGACGCTCGAGCCGGGCGATATCATTGCGACCGGTACTCCGCCGGGCGTCGGACTGGGCCGTAAGCCGCCCGAGTTTCTGAAGGTCGGGGACGTAGTCACCCTCGGCGTTGAGGGTTTGGGCGAACAGCGACAAGAGATTGCTCCATTCCGCGATAGCTTATAACGCCAGGATCGCGCATCGGCCGCGTCAGGCGGTGCGTTTGTTTGATGTGCTCCGGCTGGCGCGCCGCACGCGATCCGGCGGCTTCCGAGACAGCGCAAGGGCAACGCTTGGAAAGGGCTTCCCGGTCATGCTGCGAACCAGCTTAGTGAGGCGCGTGAGCCATGAGTGCGCGCGCTCACAGAGCAAAGGCGTCGGCTTGGATTTGTGCCGCGGTGGCGATTTCAATACAATAAACCACCCCTCCCGAGTGCCAGTCCATCTACGATCCGATACGTTCTGGTGGCGCAGGATCCCGAGCGCCATGCTGACAAAAGCCTCGCCGTCCTCGGTATCGCCTGCACAAGAACCCACACGTTTTAAAGTGTTGGGGGCGATCAGCTTTTCGCACTTTCTGAACGACATGATTCAGTCGCTCATTCTGGCGATCTATCCGCTTCTCAAGGGTGAGTTCAGTCTGAGTTTTGCGCAAATAGGACTTATTACGCTCACCTACCAGCTAACCGCGTCGGTGCTGCAGCCCTTCATTGGCATGTACACCGATCGGCGTCCGCAACCACGTGCGCTTTCAATAGGCATGGGTTTTACCCTCATCGGACTGCTGCTGTTATCGGTGGCGCCGAACTTTCTCACCGTCATCGCCGCCGCGGCGCTCGTAGGCTCGGGCTCGTCGGTCTTTCATCCAGAATCCTCACGCGTGGCACGGCTTGCCTCCGGCGGCCAGCACGGACTGGCGCAATCCATTTTCCAGGTTGGCGGTAACGTCGGCACCGCGGTCGGGCCGTTGCTTGCTGCGTGGGTCATCATTCCCTACGGACGCACGAGCGTCGCCTGGTTCTCGGTCGCGGCACTCGTTGCAATGTTTGTATTGTGGCGGATTGGCGATTGGTATCGCCGCCAACATGCGCTGTCGGTCAGGAAGTTGGCAGCACATGGACCGGCCGCTGCATTGACTCCGGTGACCAGGAAAGCGGCGTGGGCGGTGCTGATATTGGTCGCGTTGGTATTCTCCAAATACTTCTATCTCACGAGCCTGAGCAGCTACTACACATTTTATCTCATCAGTAAGTTTCAGCTGTCGATTCGCTCTGCACAGCTGCAGCTCTTCGGCTTCTTGTTTGCGATCGCATTGGGCACGCTTATCGGCGGCCCGGTTGGCGATCGTATTGGCAGGAAGCGCGTGATTTGGGTATCGATCCTGGGCGTTGCGCCCTTTACGATCATGCTGCCGTACGTGAATCTCGCATGGACTACGGTGCTGGTGTTCGTTATCGGACTTACGATCGCATCGGCTTTCTCCGCCATCATCGTCTTTGCTCAGGAGCTTCTGCCGGGGCGCGTCGGTACGGTGTCGGGGTTGTTCTTTGGCCTGGCATTTGGCATTGGCGGTGTCGGTGCCGCGATATTGGGAAAGATCGCCGACGCGCGCGGAATCGAGTATGTCTATAGCGTCTGTTCGTTCCTGCCCCTGATCGGGCTGCTGACGGCGTTCTTGCCGGATCTGCGCGGGCGACCGACCGCGCTGCGAGCATCTGCCGCGTGAACGCGGTTGCGGGCTTTGCGCGTTTAGGCTTTACGGGCGCGCAGCAGCAGCCACTGGCCCAAAAACACCAGCGCAAGGCCGCTGACGGCGACCGCGCTCCATGTCTTGCCTTCAAACAGACTCGACATGACCATTGCAATCGCAGGTGTGAGAGCTGCGATGTACGCCGCCGTGGCATACCCCTGACGGCGCGCAAGCCCGTAGTAAAAGAGAAAGGCGACCACTGAGCCGAATATGGCGAGATAGGCAAGCGAGACCACATAAGCAAAGGTCGGCTCGAAAATCCATGGCCGCCCGGTCACAAATGCATAGATCGACAGGATTAGCGCGCCGTATGTCATCGACCAAGTAGTTAAGCCTGCGACCGAGGCCCCGGCTGCCTCGCCGCGGCGTGCAAACACATTGCCCATGGCGGCACTGACAACGGCGATGAACGCCATCGCAAGGCCGACCCGAGCCCGCGCGCTCAAGTGCGAGTCGACGATTTCGCTCCACGATAGGACCGCGACCCCTGCAGCACCAAGCGCCGCCGCCGCCCAGGCACGCAACGGTGCGCGCTGCCCGAAAGCGATCCGAAACACGGCCAGATTGACCAGGGCGAGGGTTGCGAACATGACGGCCACTACTGCGGAGGCGATGCGTGCCTCGGCCAAATAGATGAACGTGTAGTCGATCGTAAAGGTGAAAAAGCCAACACCGGCGGCGGCAATGTGCTGCGCTCGCGTCAGATGCAAAGGCAGTTGGCGAAGTCGACACCATCCGAAGAGGAGCACGGCTGCGAGCGCAAACCGATACACGAGCGACACGACTGGATCGACGCTGCCTAGCTGAAAAGTTATGGCGAACCAAGTGGTGCCCCAGGCAACGGTGCATACCGCAATTGCAATCAGATCCATAAACCGCGGTCTTGCCACAGTGCGTGACCCTTCCTGTCCCCGATGCGAGTGCGCGGCCCCGCGCGGCGATGGATCCTAACAGACGGAACGCGCAGCGAAAGTTCAAACGCGCGTTGCGTTCCAGCCGGGCATGCAAGTGTGAGTAATCGGCGACAACTGGAGGTGCGCTGTTTCTCGGAGTAGCGTGTGGAGTGGCTTACGTTATGGAGTCGACCTATGCGAGCGCAGTCACGCGTCAAGCTCCCCGGCAGCAAGCGCGCGCCCATGCCAGGCGCTCATGCCGTAGGAAAACTCGCAGCGGCTGAACGCTTCGAAGTTACAGTGCGATTGCGCCCGCGCGCCGCTCTGTCACCGGCGAATGCGAATTGTCTCGCCGACGAGCCGCCGCAGCGGCGGCGCTACCTGACCCGCCCGGCCTATGAGAAAACCTACGGCACGCGCGATGCGGATTTTATGAAGCTGCGGAGCTTTGCAAAGCAGTACCGGCTGGTCGTCGTCGAGGAAAGCGCCGCCCGACACAGCGCCGTGCTTTCCGGCACCGCTGCCGCGTTCAGCGCTGCGTTTGGCGTGACATTGCGCAACTACGTGCATCCGAACGGCAGCTACCGCGGCCGCAAGGGATCGATTACGGTGCCCAAATCACTCGCACCAATAATCCAGGGCGTGTTCGGGCTCGATAATCGTCCGCAGGCGGTGCCGCATTTTCAAGTGCGTGACGCGGCAGGCGCTGCGGCGAGCGCGGCGTTTAGCGTGCCGGCGCTCGCCAAGCTCTACGACTTTCCGCTGGGTCTCGACGGCAGCGGGCAGTGTATCGGCCTCATTGAACTGGGCGGCGGATTTCGTACCGCGGACGTCGAGTCATATTTTGCCGCACTGGGACTTGACATGCCGGGCGTCATTGCAGTCAGTGTTGATCACGCAACCAATACACCGACAAGCGCCTCCGGCCCGGACGGGGAGGTCATGCTCGATATTGAAGTCGCCGCTGCGATCGCACCCAAGGCGCATATTGCGGTGTATTTTGCGCCCAACACGAGCCGCGGATTTCTGGATGCAATCACTGTCGCCTTACACGACACCGACAACAAACCCGTAGTGCTCTCGATCAGCTGGGGCAGCGCCGAGGCAGGCTGGACGAGTCAGGCGATGCAACAGTTCGACCAGGCATTCCAAACGGCGGCCGCGCTGGGAGTCACCGTGTGTGTAGCCGCAGGCGATAACGGCTCGGCCGATGGCCAGTCCGACAAGCTTGCGCACGTGGATTTCCCAGCCTCCAGTGCCTATGCGCTCGCTTGCGGAGGAACGACGTTGAGCGCCTCCGGCGCTGCCATCAGCGGCGAAGTCGTTTGGAACGATGGGCCCAACAGCGCAACCGGCGGCGGTGTCAGCGATGTATTCGCGTTGCCGAGCTATCAGGCAGGCGCGCAAGTTCCCGCGTCAGCCAATCCGGGCGGCAGGCGCGGCCGCGGCGTGCCCGATGTCGCCGGGGACGCGGATCCCAACACTGGCTATCAGGTCCGCGTCGACGGCCAGAACCTGGTAATCGGCGGCACCAGTGCGGTGGCGCCGCTTTGGGCCGGACTCATTGCGCTGTGCAATCAGAAAGTCGGTAAACCCATAGGATTTCTCAATCCGCTCTTGTATGGATCCCTCGCTGGTAAAGGACTATGCCGCGATATCAAGTCGGGCAACAACGGCGCTTATGCTGCCGGAGCCGGCTGGGACGCCTGCACCGGCTGGGGATCGCCCAACGGTGCAGCGCTTCTCAATGCACTCGCCGTCACTTGATTTCGTAGACGAGATTGAGGGTCGTCAGAGAGTCGAGATCCTTAAATCCCGCTGGCGGATTCGTATTGTCGCGCACCGAGTAGCCCACCGCGAGCGCAAGACGTGTGTTCATCTTCACCTGCAGGGAAAGGTCGTTCTGCAGAAACGTGTTCTGTGAGCCCGCTTCGACCAGAAACTTATCGAGAATGCTGGTGGTCTCCGTCAGCTTATGCTCATAGGCCACTGTGCCGCGCGCGATGGCTTGATTGTCGGTGCTGTGGGCCGCGATGACGTCGCCGTCTGCGTCGTAGACATCGCGCGTCTCAAAATTCTTGTAGCCCACGCCGATCGTAGCGGTGAGCTTGGTCGCGTCGGTGGCGATGAAATGGCGCCCCAGGCCGGTGGAAAGAGTCGCCTGATAGCGAAAGCCGCTGAAACGATCGGCCTCGTAGCGGCCCGCGCCGAACGCGAAATCGCGTGGGTCAAAGTTGTAATCGGACTGTTCGTAGGCATCCCAGCGTTGGGCGGTGGTTGCGGCGTTCTCGGAGGCGTAAACGCCGTCAAATCCGAACGTATGTTTCCAACTCCCGACCGTGTCGGCAAACTCGATTGCGGCATTGCCGGTTTTGGTATCGGTATTGCCGCTTGCAAGTGAAATGCCTGCCTCACCCTTACCGCTCCATTGCGCCTGCGCGACGGGCACTGCTAGCATCAAGACCGCTGTAAGGGCCGCAAGCTTGGATATCCGATTAGGCATGATTCTTTCTGGGGTTATCGAAAAGGGCCGCGAGTATAAGCTGCATGGCGCGCAGGTGGGGTCGTTCTGGGCTCCGGTGCCGAATGACGTGGTGCTGCAGGCCGCGGCGGTTCAGCGGAACACAAGGTGTTTTCGGGGAAAAGTCACGATGCGCAAGCTCCTTGGTGGCGCGATGGGTCTTGCGATTTGTTCATTGCGGTTGGCCGCGACAAATGCGGCAGACGTGGCACTGAATGTGAAAACCGGTTTATGGCAGAGCACCATAACCGTGCAAACAAGCGGACAGCTTCCGATCCCGGAAGCGGATCTTGCGAAAATGTCACCGGAGCAACGTCAACATATTGAAGCCGCCATGAAGGCTGCGGTTGCGAGCGCCGCCCAGCCGCATACCGTCGCCTCCTGTGTTACGGCAGAGCAGCTACGTAAGGGTCTGCTGTTTAAGACCGAGGACGCGTCCTGCAAACGAACCATCGTTTCGAGTTCCTCCTCGGCATCAGAAATGCACGAAGAATGCACCGGGGCGCTGGCGCGAACTTCTACAATCCATTTTCATGCCATTAGCCCGAAGGAGATCGACGGGCAAATGCACATGACAGTGACCCGTGACGATCGAACGATGACGTCAAAAGGAACCATTCACAGCAAATGGCTTGCAGCCGACTGCGGCGACGTCAAACCAGGACATCCGGCGGTCAATGCGCCTGCGCAATAGGGCCGCAACCGCCTTATGACGAGACGGCTCGCTGCGCTGCTCTGCGCCGCCGTAACGAGCATCAGTGTTGCGCAGCGCGAGCCCAATGACAGCGTTCAAGGGGCTATGCACTTCAGCGCCAAGGCGCTGGACCTCGACGGCGATGGCATGATCTCCAAAGATGAGTTCATGACATATCACGCCGCAATGTGGACAAGATGACGGTGGCGACCCATGGAAATCTGACCGTAAGCGCCGCCGCTGCGGCCTTCGCACGCGGCGGCATGCATATCGATGCCGGTCAGATGGACTTGGACCGGGACGGAAATATATCCAAGGATGAGTTCATGCACTATAAAGCGAGCCACTGGGGCTTGCTGCCGCCGGATGCGCGCGGGCGGATCTCGGTCAGCGATTTTGTAACCGCGATGCAGACGCATCGCAGCGAAGCGGCGAGTGCCGCTGCGACTCGTGCGTCTAAGCCTGACTAGGGGCTCTAGGGCTGAATGGGCGCGAAGATTCGCCACGCTTCGCTGGGGTGCGTAATCCCGTAGTAGAGCGCGGGGATGCCGGGCTGAATCGGTTCCATCTCGATGTGCTTCGCCGCGACTTCGACGGTATCGATGGTAGTGTCGCTCTCGGCCACTGGTTCGACACCTGATTCAGTCAGGACTTGGCTTAGACGGTCGGAGGAGAGCCTGAGGTCAAGCCTGGGATGAATGCGCTTCGCGGTCACCGCAACCGGTCTCAACTCTGCATCCGTGCCGCTTTGGTTACGAGATGGGGCAATCGATGGCTTGGCGAAGCTTGCTTTGGGTAGGCTTGCGGTCGGCGCCGCAGCCGTCGCCGCCGGCGGCTTCTGGGCGACTTCGGCGTGCGCGCCGGACGTCGCGGCCAGCACACCTGCCAACAAGGCGGACGCGAACAATCGCCGCATGATCAGCTCCAGCTCGACGCAGTACCGGGGTTCCGGACAGGCTCGGGATCTTACCACGGTGCGTCGCCGGCTCGGTCGCGTGCAATGGTCATGAACTGGACCCCGCACGGCCGCGACGCGCACGCGGATCCTTCGCGCGCGTGGTGGCGCGAGTTTTCGCAAACGGCGCCGCTTGCGTCCCCGGCGGCGCGTCCGCTGCGTCTCGTGCCGGTGGCGAACCTCGTGAGGCAACTGGCGCAGGCAATCGGCGCGGCTGACGGCGTTATCGGTGCGCACTGCATTCACGAGTTGTGGATGCGCCGCGAACTGTCGGTCAATATTGACGAGCTGCTCGAGCGTTTGTGGCGGAGCGCGGCGCGCTCGATCCCGCATTGGCTGCCCATGCGTGACATTGCGTGGCTGCCGCTCGCCTACGAAGTTGCGGCGCAGTTTCGACCGAGCCTGCGCGGCCAAACCAATATCTACCTCGTGCTTCTTGACTACAGCGACAGCCGCGATGAGTCGCATGCCGTCTACGTCGGAATGAGTCGCTACCGACCCGAGCAGCGCTTCGACCAGCACAAGGCCGGGATCCGTGCAGCCGGCAGCGTGCTCAAGCGTGGACTTGAAGTACTGACCGGGCCGACGCTGCACCTGCAGAATCTCAAACGCTGCGACGCGGCGCGGATCGAGGTCGCACTTGCAGAGGAGCTGCGTGCGGCGGGCCTTTTTGTGCAGGGTGGTCATTAAGCGTCTGACGAGGCGTACGGACGTGCGTGGTAGCCAGCGTGCGTTCGGCGTAGCATTCTTAAAACGTTAAACCGTATCCATGTGGCGATGCTAATGCTCCAAACGCGACGATTGGTGATGCGCACGGCAGGCGTAGTCGGGCTTTGCGTCGTGGCGGGCTGCGCGACGACGCCGCGCGAC
>DATCBZ010000285.1:0-7071 GCA_036511555.1 Steroidobacteraceae bacterium | reverse complement strand
CGCAGCACCGGAAGTCCCTGCGCACGGATAATTGACAACAAGGGCTCGATCTGCGCGCGCAGATCATCCGGCATCGACGGACGGTGCGCTTTGTATTGCGCAAATAGATCGTCGCGAAATGTTTTGCCCGGCGCGTCGAATACCACTGCGATATGCGCTGGCCGGTACTCCTTCAGGAACTTCAGAAGCATGTTCAAAACGCCGAGCACGGCACCCGTCGGCTCGCCGCGCGAGTTCGACAGCGGCGGCAAGGCGTGGAAGGCTCGATACAGGTACGAGGAGCCGTCAAACAGTACTAAATCAGCGGGCGTGCTCATGATGTCTGCGTGCGTGGATCTGGGCAGTATAGCGAATGCGCGCGGGGCCCCTTGAGCTTGTGTCAACGCTGAGGGTGCGTGGCGCGCTATAAGAACCATTGGGTTCTGGATGGACGCAGGAGATGCACGACCCCGTATTAGCCGCGATCGCGACGAACCGCTTCGGTCTGGGCGCGCGGCCGGGCGAGCTTGCGCGCGCGGGCGAGGATCCGCGCGGCGCGTTAAAGGCGCAGTTAGCCGGCGGTGCGCCGCTGCTGCAGGCTGCGGGTCTGAGGAGTTCAGCGGACATATTGTCACAAGCGCTGACTCTGCGGCGCGAGCGTCGTGCCGCACGCACTGATGCTGCTGCAAATGCTGACGCGGCCGCTCTCATGAAGGTCGGGCAACTTTATAAGCCCATCTACGCGGACGAAACCGACGCCCGGATCCGCGCGGCGATTGCGACCGAGCGGCCATTCATTGAACGGCTGACGCATTTTTGGGCGAATCACTTTGCGGTTTCAGTCGACAAGGCAACAGTGCTGGGACTTGCCGGCAGCTTTGAGCGCGAGGCCATCCGGCCGCACGTGCTCGGCAATTTCTCGGATCTGTTACTCGCCGCCACACGTCATCCGGCAACGCTTTTGTACCTCGACAATCAGATCTCCGTCGGCCCCAATTCGCAGCTTGCCCAGCGCGCGGCGCGGCACGACAGCGCGCGGCGCCTAGGGATCAATGAAAACCTTGCGCGCGAGGTGCTTGAGCTCAGAACGCTCGGTGTTGCGGGCGGCTATACGCAGGCCGACGTGACGAGCTTTGCTCAGATCCTCACGGGCTGGTCGATCGGCGCACAATCCGCACGTCTATCGGGTGGCACGCCCGGAGCCTTTCTGTTTCGGGAGGAGATGCATGAGCCGGGCGCGCAGCATTTGTTGGGTAAACGCTATGCGGAGGAGGGTGCGGCGCAGGGCGTCGCGGCGCTATCCGATCTTGCGCAGCATCCCGCTACGGCACAGTTCATCGCTACGAAGCTTGCGCGGCATTTTATCGCCGATGAGCCCTCGCAGCGGGCGACCCAGCACCTTGCGCGCGCCTTTCGCAACAGCCGCGGGGACCTGCCCAGCGTGTACCGCGCGCTCATTGATCTCAAGGAATGCTGGGCGCAGACTTTCGCGAAGTTCAAGACACCGGGCGAGTACATCATCTCCAGCCTGCGTGGGCTTGAGCTTCCCGAGAATTATGCCGACACGGCGCGCGGCGCGTTTGCGCTTCTCGGACAGCGCATTTATGCACCCGGTTCGCCCGCGGGCTGGCCCGATAGGAGTGCGGACTGGGACGGCGGTTCGGCTGTCTTGAAGCGAATCGAGTGGGCTGACGCACTCGGGCAGAAGCTGGGCGCGCATCGGGATGCAATGCTGCTGGGTCCGCAGTGGCTCGGCGCGGGTCTGAGCGCCGCAACGAACAGCGCGATTGCGCACGCGGCGAGCGGCTCTCAAGCGCTGACTTTGCTGCTGACCGCGCCAGAGTTCATGCGCCGCTAGGAGAGTGACTATGCGACTCATCAAACGACGTGAGTTTCTCACCGCCGCGGGCCTCGCGACCGGCGGCGTGCTGCTGACAAGCCGAGTCGCGTTCGCCGCCGGCGGTGCTGCACGCAAGCGCTTCGTGTTTATCATTTTGCGCGGTGCCCTCGATGGTCTCGCCGCCGTGCCGCCGTACGCAGATTCCGACTACGCGCGATTGCGCGGTGAAGCGGCGCTTGCTGCTCCAGGTGCGCCAAATGGCGCGTTAAAGCTGGACGGGCTCTTTGGCTTGCACCCAAGCCTTGCCTTCCTGCACGAAGCCTATGGCGCACATGAACTCGTGGTTTTTCATGCGATCGCAAGCCCCTATCGCGAGCGTTCGCATTTTGACGGACAGGACGTGCTCGAGAATGGCGGTGCGCGCGCCCACGCGCTGCAGACGGGATGGATCAACCGAGCGCTCGCGTCGCTGCCGGCAGATCGTTCGGCGCGCCGCGGCGAGCTCGGCGTCGCGCTCGGGCAGAATGTGCCGCTCGTGATGCGCGGCTCTGCGCCGGTGGCATCCTGGACGCCGGCGCATTTGGCCGCGCTCGATGACGATACTCTGCAGCGCATCACCGACCGCTATTCGACCGACGCGCTCCTGTCACAGCGGCTGGCGGATGCCCTTGCAACCGAATCGCTGGCGGCCGCAGCTGCGCCTGAGCCGATGATGGCGCCGCCTACCGATCGCGCTGCCGCGAGCCAGCTTCTAGCGCAGCGCGACGCGGGCTACCAGCGCCGCAGCGCTCCGTATAAAGAGATCATTCACGCGACCGCAGGCTTTCTGAAGAGCGATGACGGTCCGCGAGTCGCGGTATTTGACGCCTCCGGCTGGGATACGCATGCCAATGAAGGCGGCGCTGAGGGCCAGTTGTCCGCAAGGCTTGCCGCGCTCGACTCGGGCCTGCGCACTTTGAAGGAGGAACTAGGACCTGTATGGCGTGACACGGTAATTATGGTCGTCACCGAATTCGGACGCACGGCGGCGATCAATGGCACCCGCGGTACCGACCACGGCACGGCGGCTGCGGCGTTTCTGCTCGGTGGCGCCGTGGACGGCGGCCGGGTCGTTGCCGACTGGCCGGGTCTATCCTCACGCGCTCTATATCAAGGCCGCGATCTTGCGCCCACGCTCGACCTTCACCGTGTGATGAAGGGTGTGCTCGCGGACCACCTGCAAGTGCCGAGCCGCGCGCTTGCGACTTCGGTATTTCCGGACAGCGCCAGCGCCAAGCCCATGCAGGGCATCGTGCGCGCCTGATATTAAGGCGACGGCGGCTTCTGCGAGTCGTCCTTCTTCTCGGGATCAATTTTTTGCGCAGGCCCGGATACGTCAGGCGCGGCCGTCACGGGCGTCTTGCCGTTCTTGTCGGGCAAATACAGGGGGCCTTTCTGACCGCAGGCGCTGATTAGGAGGAGCGCCGCGGCGGCGCAAATATAACGGCGTAGATTGATGCTCAAATGCGTCACCGATCCTGCGATTCGATGCGCGTTGCCACCACGGCCATCGTCAGGCGCGAAACGCACACCAAACGCTCGCGCTCGTCGCGGATCTCGATTTGCCACACTTGGCTTCTGCTGCCGCGATGCAGCGGTCGTGCGGTCGCCGTCACCAGCCCGCTGGAAACGGGACGCAAATGATTGGCATTGATCTCCTGCCCTAAACACGACTCGCGCTGTCTGTCGACGCAGAGATTCGCTGCGGTGCTGCCGACCGTCTCGGCGAGCGCCACCGACGCGCCGCCGTGCAGGACGCCCATCGGCTGATGCGTGCGCGCATTGACCGGCATGGTGGCGCGCAGATAGTCCGGGCCAATCTCGATGAAACGCATGTCAAGCAACTCAACCAGGGAGTTCGCCGCGCTCGCCTGCAGTGCCTCAAGGGTAGTCGCGTTGCGCCAGATGCTCATGGATAGGTAGTCTACTGCCGATGAAGCTCTATACCTACTATCGCAGCTCCGCCGCCTATCGCGTACGGATCGCACTCAATCTCAAGGGATTGGCTTACGAATCGTTGCCGGTACACCTGTTGCGCGACGGCGGGGAGCAGCGGCGGCCCGAGTTTCTGCGGCTGAATCCGCAAGGTCTCGTGCCGGTTCTCGCGGACAACGGTAGCGCCCTCACCCAGTCGCTCGCCATCATCGAATATCTGGACGAGACGCACCGCGAGCCACCGCTTCTGCCACACGCGCCGCTGCAGCGCGCACGAGTACGGGCGCTGGCGCTTGCGATCGCTTGTGATATTCACCCACTTAACAATTCGCGCGTACTCAACTATCTGCGCGCACCACTCGGGCTGGATAAAGCCACTGTCGATAAGTGGTACCGGCACTGGATCGCCTGCGGCTTTACCGCGTTGGAGGAGGAAGCGGTGCGTACGGCAAGTGATCGGCGCCACTTGGTCGGCAGCGCCGTCACGCTCGCCGACGTGTGTCTTGTTCCGCAGATGTATAACGCGCGGCGTTTTGGCTGCGAGTTGCGGCCGTATCCGACGTTGTGCGCTATAAGCGCGCATCTTGAGAGTCTGCCGGCCTTTACGCGCGCCGCGCCCGAGCTCCAGCCAGACGCGGTCTAAGCAGCCATCAGCGCTTCAGATTTTTCGCGACCCGCCGATAGGCCTCGCGAAACGAGATGCCCTCGGCGACCACTAGGCGATTGGCCTCTTCGGCGGCGTGAATGGACGGATCGAGGCGAATGCGCTCCGGGCGGAATTTGATGGCGTCGATCGCGCCCGGCAGGATCGCAAGCGTCGCAAGAGTCACGTCAATGCCGCGAAAGAGCGGCGCTTTCAATAGCTGCAGATCGCGCTGATAGCCGGAAGGCAGCTTCGCGACAAGGCCGAGCACTTCGTGCAGACACGCGGCAACCGTCGCGGCGCGACCGCGGATGAGCTCGAACACGTCCGGATTTCTCTTCTGCGGCATGATCGATGAGCCGGTCGTAAAGGCAGCGTCGAGCTCAAGAAATCCGAACTCCTGTGTATAGAAGAGAAGCACGTCGGCGGCAAAGCGGCCAAAGCCCTGCATGAGGAGCGTGATTTCAAAGAGGAGATGAGCCTCGCCTTTGCCGCGCGACAACTGCACCGCGGTGACCGGCTCCTGTGTCATCGCAAATCCCAACCGCGCAGTGGTCAGCGCGCGATCAAGCGGCAGCCCGGGCGTGCCGTAGCCAGCCGCCGAACCGAGCGGGTTCTGGACAAGTCGTCGCTGCGCAAGCCGCAAGCCTTCGGCGTCCTCGCGTACTTGCGCGGCAAAGCCTCCCGTCCAGAGGGCGACCGAGCTTGGCATCGCCTGCTGCATGTGCGTGTAGCCGGGCAAACTAGTTGACTGCTCGCGCGCGCCGAGCACATCGAGTGCGTCGGCCACGCGGATCGCCCCTGCCCGCAGTTCTTCGATGACGTCGCGAAGATATAGACGCAAGGCCGCGAGCACCTGGTCGTTGCGCGAACGCCCGAGATGGATTCGGCCGCCCGCAGCGCCGATGCGTTCGGTGAGGCGCTGCTCGAGCGCCGTTTGACCGTCTTCGTCGCGTAGTGCGACGCGCCACAACCCACGCTCGTGCTCGGCGCCAAGAGCGGTGAGCCCATTTACCAATGCGGTAAGGTCCGACTCATCCAGAAGCTTGGTCGCGTGCAGCATTTGTGCATGGGCGATGGAGGCTTGCACGTCGTAGCGTACCAGCCGGGCATCAAGTGCGTAATCCTCGCCGGCGGTGTACTCGAGCACGCGCGCATCAAGCGGCGCGTCCTTGTTCCACAGAAAGCTCATGGGTGTCCTCGCTAGCCGCCCGCTGTGATCTCAGCCGGCGTCAAAGCATTGACATCGGCAACCACCAGGGTGCCCGTGCCCTCATTCGTGAATACTTCGCCGAGAATGCCTTCTGCGGATTTGTAGGAGACTACGTGCACGCGGCGCACGCCGCCGCGAATGGCCTCTGCAATCGCCGTCGCTTTGGGCAGCATACCGTCGAGCAGCGCACCGGCCTCGCGCAGCCGCTGCAAGCCGGCAAGATCGGTGTAGGAGATGAGCGAGCCGGGATCGGCAGCCTTCTCAAGGATGCCGGGCGCGCCTGTGCAGAGGATGAGTTTTTCTGCCTGCAGCGCCGCGCCGATGGCGGCAGCGACTGTGTCGGCATTAATGTTGAGCAGCACCCCATTTTCATCCGCCGACAGGGGGCTCACCACCGGCATCAGGCCATTGTCGAGGAGTTTCTGCAGCACTGCCGTATTCACTCCGTCGACGTCGCCCACAAAACCATAGTCGATTGTGCGTTCGCTGCCGTCGTCGAGTTTGACAGGCGCGCGCCGGTGCGCGCGCACGAGTCCCGCATCGACGCCGCTGATGCCGACGGCATCAATGTTGAGATCGCGGCAGATCGCCAGAATGCGAGTATTGATGAGGCCATTCAGTACCATCGCCGTGACTTCTATCGATTTCTCATCGGTGATGCGCCGGCCCTGCACGATTTGAGTCGGCAATCCGAGCGATTCGGAGAGCGCTGTCAATTGCGGGCCACCGCCGTGCACCATGACGACACGCACACCGAAGTAATGCAGGATCGCAAGCTGCTCGATCAGCAGGCGTGTGGAATCCACGTCGGCCAATACGCCGCCGCCCGCCTTCACGACGAAGGTCTTGCCTTTGTACATTCTGATGTAAGGGGCCGCGCTTCTGAGCGCGCGAATGGCAAGGGCGTTGTCGCTGCGGTTCATGATCATCGGACTTTTATACTCCTTGAAGCATTTGATGGAGCACGGCCATCTGCACCGTGAGACGGTTGTGCGCTTGCTGCTGCACGATACTGCGCGCGCCGTCGAGCACCTCGTCGGCAACCGCAGTGTTGCGCCGTACCGGCAGGCAATGCATCAGGCGGCACTCCGCGCCAGTGCCGACAAACCAGTCATCGCGCACACACCAGTCGTGTAGCGCGCCACGCAGCAGGGCATCGGCAGCCACATCGCCGTAGACATCGGTTGCTCCCCATTCCTTTGCATACACGACGTCGGCTGCATAGAGCGCATCGGCGCGCTCGCTTGTCTCGCGAATCGAGCCACCCGAAAGCGCGGCTGCGCGCGCCGCCTTCTGCATTAGGGCGCGCGGCAGGGCATATCCTTCCGGTCGCAGCACGACAACTTCCATGCCGCGCAGCGCCGCCATGTGCGTAACCGCTGCGGGCACCGCGAACGGCAGCGCACGCGGATGGTAAACCCA
>DATCBZ010000284.1:0-3729 GCA_036511555.1 Steroidobacteraceae bacterium | reverse complement strand
GGATGGAGCCGCCGGTGTCAGTTGCGGTCGCCGCCGGTACAAGCCTTGCAGCAACTGCGGCGGCCGAACCACCTGAGGAGCCGCCGGGCACGAGCGTGGTGTTCCACGGGTTCTTCACTGGGCCGTAGTAGGACGTCTCGCTCGAGGAGCCCATCGCAAACTCATCCATGTTCGTTTTGCCGAGCAGTACCGTGCCTGCATCCTTGAGCTTTGCGACAACCGTCGCATCGTACGGCGAGATGAACTGATCGAGCATCAGGGAGCCACATGTGGTGCGCAGGCCCGCCGTGCAAAACAGATCCTTGTGAGCAAACGGCAAACCCGTAAGCGGCAGTGCGCGGCCCGCAGCAAGCTCCGCGTCCGCGGCGCGTGCGGCGCTGAGCGCCGACTCGTCGGCGACGCTGATGAAAGCATTCAGCGAGCTTGCATGCTCAATGCGCTGCAAATAGAGCGTCGTCAATTCGACACTTGAGAACTCGCGTGCCCGCAAGCCAGCGGCAAGCTCGGCCAGGGTCTTCTTATAAAGACTCATTCGAGCACCTTCGGCACCAGATACAGTCCCGCGGCCACCTGCGGAGCATTCTCCTGATAGCGCGCGTGCTCGTCGGTTTCTGTGACGACGTCGGGACGCAGTCGCTGCGCCTGCCCAGGCAACGGATGAGCCATGGGTGTGACGTCCGTCGTCGCGGCGCGCTCCAATTCCCCTACAAAATCGAGGATGCTGCTTAAGCTCTCCTGGTAAACAGGGATTTCGGCCGCATTGAGCTCGAGGCGGGCCAGCTGCGCGATGCTTTCGATCGCGGCTCGTGTCAGGGCCATGGGTGTAGGGAAAAGTGCGAAAAACGGCTCAAAATCATACAGCTTGCCTTGCTCAATGTCCTGTCGGTTGATAGATTACGCGCCACTTTTGGCGTCCTCTCGCCTCGCAAATATCCGGTCATTGCTTCATGTTCAAACGCCTGCGTGGCTATTTCTCCAGTGACCTGTCCATCGATTTGGGCACGGCCAATACGCTGATCTATGTCCGTGACAAGGGCATCGTTCTGAATGAGCCGTCGGTCGTCGCGGTACAGGATGAACCCACCCGCGGCGGCAAGATCATCGTTGCCGTAGGCTCGGAAGCCAAGAACATGCTCGGCCGCACACCGGGCCACATCAACGCCGTGCGGCCGATGAAGGATGGCGTCATCGCCGACTTCACGTACACGGAGAAGATGCTCCAATACTTCATCAACAAGGTGCACGGCAACCGCATGCTGAAGCCCTCGCCGCGAGTGCTCGTGTGTGTGCCCTTTGGTTCCACCCAAGTCGAGCGTCGTGCTATCCGCGAATCAGCCGAAGGCGCAGGCGCGCGCAACGTCGGCATCGTAAGCGAGCCCATGGCCGCGGCCGTAGGCGCGGGTCTGCCGGTCCACGAGCCGCGCGGCTCGATGGTACTCGACATTGGTGGCGGCACCTCAGAAGTGGCGGTGCTGTCGTTGAACGGCATCGTCTACGCCAACTCCGCGCGTATCGGCGGCGATCGCTTCGATGAGGCGATCATGAACTACGTGCGCCGCAATTACGGCATTCTCATCGGCGAGGCAACCGCAGAGCGCATCAAGATCGAAATCGGCTCTGCGTATCCCGGCCAGCAGGTACGCGAGCTGTCAGTCAAGGGCCGCAATCTTTCCGAAGGCGTGCCGCGCAGCTTCACCTTGAACAGCAATGAAATCCTTGAGGCACTGCAGGAACCTCTGCAAAGCATCGTCAGTGCGGTCAAGCAGGCGCTCGAACAGACGCCTCCGGAACTCGGCGCCGACGTCGCCGATCGCGGCATCGTCTTGACTGGCGGCGGCGCACTGTTGCGCGATATCGACAAACTCCTCACCGAGGAAACCGGACTACCGGTCGTCGTGGCGGATGATCCTCTCACCTGTGTGGCGCGCGGTGGCGGCCGCATTCTCGAGTTGATGGACGCCATGGGCCCCGGTCATTTCGGGCTCGAATAGCCCCGCAACGGCGTGGCCGCATTCGGCGTAGGTGGAAACCGGCGACTGACCGGACACGGCTCACCGCCCGGGTTCCGATTCACGGTCTACGCACTCCTTTCGATCGTCGTCATGGTCATGGATCAGCGTGGCGGCTGGTTGAACCAGGTACGTTTTTTCCTTGAGGCGGCCGTCTATCCCTTGCAGCTTGCCGTAAGCTCACCGCATGCGGCATGGGCGTGGCTGCAGGAGAGCACGCAGACGCGTGAGGTACTGCGCGCGGAGAATGCGCGTCTGCGTACCCGTGAACGCGAGCTTGCGCTGCGGTCACTTAACTTCGAGAGCCTCGCGCGTGAGAACGCTCGGCTGCGCGGACTTAAAGATGCGCTGCCGCCAATCGCGGATCGCTGGCTGGCAGCGGAAATCGTCAACGTGGAACTCACGACGCTGCGTCAACGCTTGGTCATCAATCGCGGCACGACGAACGGCGTCTTTGCAGGACAAGCCGTGCTTGATGATGCGGGGCTTCTGGGCCAGACCATGCACATCGGTCCGTGGAGTGCGGATGTGATATTGATCACCGATCCCGAACACGCGATTCCCGTGCAGATTGAACGCACGGGCCTAAGAACGATCGCCGTCGGCGCCGGCAATGAGGGAACACTCGCTCTGCCGTACTTGCCGGCCAATGCGGATGTGAAGCCTGGAGATCTACTCGTCACCTCTGGTTTGGGCGGAGTCTTTCCGCCGGGTTACCCGGTGGCGCGCGTCGCTGAAATTCATCGCGACGCGGTGCAGCCGTCGGCACAAATCCGCGCCGTGCCGCTCGCGCGCATCGATCGCGACCGCGAGGTCGCGCTCGTCTGGTTCAAGGATCTGCGCGTCAATAATCCGCAGATTCAGCCGCAGACAACGCCTGCAAAGCCGGTGCCCGCTGTGGTTGCGCCTGCAGCAACGCCGAAGGTCGCAGCTGCCGCTGCGCCTGTGCCGGTACCGATGTTTGTTCCCAAATCTGCAGCTTCACCGACTCCCAAGCATCCGCCCGACGTGACCCCCAAATCGGCGCCTCCTGAGGAGGCCGAGGACGCCGTCAAATGAACGCCCGGATGCGCGAGCCTTACGGCTGGATATTCTGGACGGTGCTGCTTGCGCTGTTCCTGTCCGTAGTGCCGCTACCGGGCTCATTCGATGCGGCGCGCCCGGCGTTTCTGGTCTTGACGGTGCTTTACTGGTCGATTGCCGTACCGCGCGCCGGCGGACTGACATTGGGCTGGATCTCCGGACTTGCCCTCGACACCTTTCACGGCTCGATATTAGGGCAACATGCCCTCGCTCTCGCCTTCGTCACCTATATCGCGGTGCGCGAGCATCAGAAGATCCGCTCCAAACCCGTCTTTCAGCAATCGTTGATTGTCATAGGTTTGCTGTTCCTATATGAGTTCGTCGTCTTCGCGATCGACGGCTGGACCGGGCACGTGGTATTCGGACCGCTGCGCTGGATACAGATCCTGACGGGTGGGATTTTGTGGCCGCTTGCGGCCGGGATTCTGGGTAGAAGCCACGTGCCCCGATGACCGCCCGTAATACGCTAAAGGCACGCCGCTAATGGTTCAGGGCGTACGCATCAAAGATCACTGGCAGGAGCAGCGCCTGTTCGAGCGGCGAGCGCTCGTCGCCGGCGTCCTTATCATCGCTCTGACGCTCGCGCTCATCGGACGTCTGGTCCTGCTGCAGGTGCTGCGCCACGACTATTACACCG
>DATCBZ010000283.1:0-5755 GCA_036511555.1 Steroidobacteraceae bacterium | reverse complement strand
GGAGCTGGTCGAGATTGATGTCGGCTGCGAGCTGACCGAGGGGCAGGGACGGGTGCGCGACGAACCAATTTGAACCCAGCAGACCTTTCTCTTCACCGGTAAAAGCCGCAAACAGTATGCTGCGCTTGGGCGCGGCTAATTTGTGCGCTTTGAGATTATCCGCCATCTGAATCAGGAGCGCGACGTACGCGGCATCATCGAGTGTGCCGTTGTAAAGATTATCGCCGTCGACGGGTGTGCCAAAGCCGTAGCCGTCAAGATGCGCTGCGATTACGACATGTTCGTTAACGAGCTTCGGGTCTATGCCGGGCAGTCTTGCCAGCACACTGGGCGAGGATAAATCGCGTTCCGCAAGAGAGAGCCGCATGCGTAGCGTCGCAGGAATATCAAAATTCGGCAGTGCCTGCTTCGCGCCGCCGAGCTTGAGGATTGCGGCGACATCCTGGCCTGTGCCGGCAAAAACACTGGCGGCCGCCGCGGCGCTGATACGCATCGTCGCTAACGTTGCCAGTGGCCGCGTCACTGCCTCAGGCGATGCTTGAAGTTTGACGGTGCGGGCGTAGGCATACGGCCAGCGTGGCGGCTCGATCGTAAAGTAGGGATCGTCAATGTTGATTAAGCCGAGCGCCCCGCCGTCACGAGCGTTAGCGGCGCGCTCCGCGCTGCTTGGTAGTCCGGCACGCTGCGTTCCGAAGCAAACGACGATGCTTCCCGTGATATCGGCCGTCGCATTCTTGCCACAGTAGCCGCGAAACGTTAGGGCACCTTCCAGTTGAGTAGGCAAGCCTGCGGCTGGCGCAATCGTAATCTGCTGCAGAAAAGCAAGCGTGGTTTCCGAGCCGTCGGCGCGAACCAGCGTGAAGCTCGTACCTGCAGGCGTCACCGCTACTTCGTGCATCGGAACGCTCTGAAAGTAGCTGCCATCATCGCCGGCGGGTTGCAAACCCGCGGCCTTGAAACGGGCTGCCACATACGACGCCGCACGCTGATAGGCGGCGGAGCCCGTATCGCGACCTTGCATATCATCGCCCGATAGCGCCTCAGTTGTATGCCACCAGGCACGCGTGTCGGCGTCATGAATCTGGCTGTCGCGGGGATGTTGCGACTGCGCCAGCACCGACATGACGCGGGTGAGGAGCAGGGCGAATACGGGTAGTCGCATGCGCTCGAGAATGCCACTCATACGCGCGGCTCCGCCGAGTGGACTGCGCTCGATGAGCCGCAGGTGCGACGACAACCGTGCGGCTGGTTGCGCAGGCCTCCGAGTGATTCTCGACTTTCGGTCATGTCACTCGATGAAGACTATTGCGGCAAGGGGCTAATTTGCCGCCAAGAATAACCCGAGAAACGCGCGACGGCTATTTCCCGGCAATGCCGGCAACCGACCCTACACCGGTGCAAAAGTCCCAGCCCTTCAGTGCAAGGAATCCCGCGTACAAGCCACAGTCGCCGTTGGTGATGTCGTGAAAATCGCGGGCGACGCCCAGATTGCCGTACACCATTGTGAGCTCCGCATCGGTTGAGGCAGCGAAACTGCCGGCTGCGTTCACGAGCCCCGCCAAGCCGGGCGCGGACACGCTTGTGCCGCTTGCAATGTACCAAGTGCCGCCGGTGCCATTAATCGCGAATGTGTCGTATATCCATACGCCTGTGCGCCCGTCGGCTACAAACGCCATGTCCGGCGTACCGCGGTCTGCACCGACGAGGGCGCTGATTCCATTCTGGTAGCTCGGTCGTGACTCGTTTGGAGTTGCACCACCACCGGTGTCCGGCCAGGCGCTTTCGGCCACAAATTCGCCGGTCGTTTGATTCCGATCGATCGTGGTGCCGCCTGCGGAGACGACATTCGGGGACGTGCTCGGATAGTTAAGTCCGGCCGAATCACCCGCCGAGGAGAAGTACACCACTTTCGGTGTTTGGAAATAGCCGTCGTAGCCGTTCTCGCCGGCAAAATCGCCGAACCCCCAGCTAATCGACACCTCGCCACCCCCGGCCGCCGCTACAAGATTACTAGCGAGGGTCACGGCGGGCAGGAGATCGCCCGTGCCGTTGGAGTTGGCCTCCACCAAATAGATCTTGGCTCGTGGCGCCATGGCGTGCGCCATTTCGATGTCGACGGATTCCTCAAGCTCCCAGCCGCCGCTCGAATCCTGCGGCGGTGGCGTTTGCGTTTGGGTCGAACCGCCCGGCGCCGCATAGACCACTTGGAACTTAGCCGCGGTCGGCTTTGGCAATCCGAACTCCGCCGAATATGCCGTGAGGTCGCTCATGGCGTTCGGATCGTCGTAGGGATCTAAGATCGCAATCGCCTTGCTGCCGCGCACCGAAACGGCCGTTACCACGGCCGGGCTGCAGCCAGTCACGACCGTGACCTGCTTGTAGACGCAGGCAAGCGAGGCGGGCGTCTCGAAAAAGCCCCCGGGCGTATTGGCCGTCGTCAGCGGCAGCCCATTGATGGGATAGAACAACTCTACGTTCGTGTGCGCGCGAAGGCCGCGGTCAACGGGACGCTCAATACTGGAGTCTGGCACTACAACGCGACCGCCGCTGACAAATCGATCTTGCGCCGCAGCGGCGCCAATGAATCCGAAGCTCAGTGCGGCAAACAAGCAAGTCAACATTAGGTGGTTCACGGCGATTCCTTATTTATTGTGTTGCTGACGCCCGGCACCCTAAAGGTAGCACCCGAGCCTAACTTTACGCCCGGGGGCGCCGAGCGCACAATCAAAAAGTAGCGGCCCGCCTGAACCATGCGCTCATCGGCGCGAATCTAGCTGCGTTGCGATCCCCACCCCATCCGTTGCAGCTCCGGCTTACGATGGTGGAATTGATGCCGGAGCGCCGCGCCGACATGCAGCACCAGTTATGCTACAAATATCCACGCGCCGATCGAGTGCAAATCGACAAACGTGGTGTGCGCTGCTTTTTGTGCGGTGACATCCAGATGCGCAAGCGGCGCAATTGGCGGCACGCTGAAGAACACCCCAAACCTTGGGGCCACCACCCGGTCGGGGCTGATGCGCTGAGATGATCGACCAACCCGTCAATGGCATGAGCGCCATCAGTACGTAGATCAATCTGTGACAGGCATGTGCCATCAGATGCTCCCAACGCTTCAGCCCGTCGACGAACGGCAGCGGCGGATGCGTAAGCCTTTATGCCACTCGAACTCCGGTCAATATCAGCACGGTCAATCCCGACGAGATGTGCAAAGGCACAATCATACTGCGCAGCGGCGGTTTGAAACCTTCCATGTAGAATCCCAAACCAAGGTTAAAGAGAATTAAAAGTGCGATCGACCAGTGCAGCGCAACAGCGACCCTTGTGTAGCGCTGCTGGCTGGCGCAAGTGGCGTCCAATGATGAAAAGGCAAAGTCCTGCGTAGGCCCGGATGAGCCCTTCGAAGTGGAAACTAGCATAAATGCGCACACACTCTTCCCGGTGACGAGTAGCTGCGGGTCCGCTCGGCCTGCGTCTTAACAAGGCCACGCTGCGCATTGATTTGCCGGTCCCGACCGCGCCCAGCCCCGCCTCGGCGCCCCGATCTGGCAGCGGCTTGGCATTCCGCGTTGCCGTCACGTCTCCGGCTGAGCGAGCCTACTTCTCCGACGGGCAGAGCTGAGCATTTCCGGCGCCAAAGTTCACGCAAGCTAACGCCGGTATGGTGCCAACTGCCGGGAGTCGAAGCGCACCGGTGAAAGATCCGCGAGCCGCCTGCGGCGTCGCGTCAAAGTCGGCTGGCGTGAATTGCCGAAAATCTCCGGCCGACTTAAACCTCTTTCCGCAAGCGAGGAACTAACGAGCGCGCGTCGTATGCGACGTTCAGCCGGTAAGCAATCGTCGCTGGCGCCAGCGCACCGCAAGTTTACCGCGTTGCAAGAAATGGAAATCACTTGGAACGGGAGAAGAGCTATGAGAATCACCATTGTGCTAGCCGCGGCGCTGATGTTTGCCACTGCCGCGCACGCTCAAACCAACAACTACACCGTCACGAACATCGTGACAAATGCGCAGGATCCGCATCTTGCCAATCCATGGGGTCTGGCGCACGCGCCGAAGAATAACCATCTGAGGAACGAGTGGTGGGCCTCCGATGAGGTCACGGGTATTTCGACTTTGTACGACGCCGACGGAACCATTCTGCCCCTGGTGATAACGATTCCAGCGGCAAGCGGCGGCGGCACGGGTAGTCCCACCGGAAGCGCCGGCCGCAGTTCGGACTTTGCTTTTGCCACCCTCGACGGAACCATATCGGTTTGGAACGCCAAGGCAAAACCCAGCAAACCGGGCAGCCGCTGCTATGAATGCCACGTCAGTAGCGCAAACATCATGGTGAACAATGCGGCGACCGGAGCTTCATATCAGGGTCTTACGATCGCGACGCGCGCTGCAAGCGGTGCTCTGACTTACTATGCGGCGAACGCCAATACCGGCGTTGAGGCCTACGATGCGGCGTCATTTGCTGCACTTGCGCTACCGCAGGGCGCATTCACTGACTCTAAGATACCGGCGACCTATACGCCCGCCGGAATCCAGGCAATCGGCGCGAGAATCTTCGTCACCTACAACGCAACCGCCGGCGGCGGAACGGGTTTTGTGGACGGCTTCGATACTAACGGCAAGCTGCTAGTGCGGCTGGAGAACGGATGGTTCAATCAACCTTGGGCGCTCGTGCCAACGCCTGCTAATTTCGGAGTGTTCAGCGGCACGATTCTCGTCGGTAACACCGGCAGCGGCTGGATCGGGGCGTACAACAAGACCACTGGAGCTTTCGAAGGCTTGCTGCAAAGTAACGGTGTTGACGTGCAGATCCCGGGGCTTTGGGGCCTGGCCTTCGGCGATGGTACGACGCAGTCTGGGCCTACCGATGTGCTCTATTTCAACGCTGGCGGAGTGACGCAGACCACCGGGGTGTTTGGCGCGATTGTGGCGAACTGATGGCACTGCTAGCCACCTTGCAGAATTCTGCGGGGTGGCTAGCGTCGCGCGATCGTTCCAGAGCCCCAGTACCTACGCTTCAGCCGCGAATGGCTTAAGAAAGTCACGCAACTCAACCATCGCGTCGCGAATCTTCACGGCTTCGGCGAGAGTGGCGCTTGTCGTGACGTTATGCAGGTTCTCGTTGACGCGGGAGAGCTCTGTATCCGCGGTCGTGACGAACAACCCGACTACCGAACGGAACTGCTTTTGAGTAAACCGCAGATCTTCAGGGCACTTCACGCCCGTGAGCATAAAAGCTACCGTGAATACTTTGACCGCGGCTGTGACGACATCGGTACCTGCATCTGTAACGTCACGCACGGCGTCCGTTTCGCGATCGGTTTGATGGGGGTTTCTTTGCTGCAGGTTCTTGCGGGCCGCGTTGATAGCTCTCATGCGCATGTCTATCGCGAGCATGGTGTTGTTGGCATCGGACACACTTTGAGAGTGCGCAGCGGTGGCGCTGGCGAGGCCGAGCGCAGCAAGCAACAGCATTGGAGCAATCATCTTATGCGACATGACGCAAACCTCGTTTCATCGGCTTAACACGCAAACGCGTAACACATCAGTTGACACTGCCCAATTATGCGCCCCCACGCCTGCTGGATCACGCGGCCGCGGCACCGACGCTGATGAGCGTGACCGGCGCACGGATGCTCGCCGCCTCGCAGGCTGCAACGGACCAGTAGTGCTCTGGCCGTGCAGACAAAGCCGATTGCGCTCGCTCTGGTGTTAGCCTTTACAATTTCCCAAAGCGGTATGACGGAGAGCGATC
>DATCBZ010000282.1:0-2987 GCA_036511555.1 Steroidobacteraceae bacterium | reverse complement strand
TGCGCTCACGGCGACGACCTACGCCGCGCCGCTGAGTGTGTTCACGCAGACGGTGAATCAAGATGTGGTCGGTGCCAACATTATTGCCATCGCGGATGTCGACGGCGACGGGCTCAATGACCTCATTGTCACAGACCCAGGCCCGACTGGCGGTACAGCCCCGACCGTGAACGTACTGCTGCAGGACCCGGCCAAACACGGCAGTTTCGTAACTCCCGTCAGCTACGCCATCGCGGCCCAGGATCTGCCCAAGTCCATTAGCGTCGCGGACTTGACGGGCGACGGCGGCCTTGACATCGTCATTGGTGGCAAACAGACGGTCACCGTACTGCTGCACGATCCGGCGCATCACGGCGCCTTCCTCACTGCGACGGTTTATACGGTGCCGGGGGCCTACGAGGTTGCGGTTGCCGACGTCAATGGTGACGGCAAACCCGACATCATAGTCAGCAATGGCGTGACATTCCCCGTGCAGAATGGGATCTCAACCACGCACCCCGGCGTATTGCTGCAAAGCGCGACGCAACCAGGCTCGTTCGGCGCCTTACAGGACCTGCCGTAAAGCCGTTTCGGCCGTGCTGCATCAAAGCGGCACGGCCGAAGGGTTGCGGTGCGACGCTCCGTGAGTCTTAAAGCTCCGCCCGAGGCCCATTGCTCTTTGGCGCCGCGCGCGCTTCGAAAATTTGATTGCGCGGAGCACCCCGGACCCGCGTGGCGATGCTGTCAACTTCCGGCAAGATCATGCACAAAGTGAACGCCGGATGTCACTGCGGCAACATCGGTGTAGAGCTGGAGCTTGCGCACGCTCCCGGCAACTACAGTCCACGAACGTGCGACTGCGAGTTCTGCAAAAAGCATGGAGCAGCTTACGTCTCCGATCCGCGCGGCACGTTGGACGTCACAGTTGAAGACGAGCAAGCGTGCACGACCTATCGCCAGGGAAGCGCGCTCGCCGATTTTCTTATTTGCAAAAGGTGCGGAGTGCTGGTCGGGGTCTTCTACCGCGATGAGGATCGAATTTACGCCGCACTGAATGCGAGCATCGTTGGTATGCAGGCGCGCTTTGGCGCGGCATCGCCAGGCGCACCGAAAAAGCTCACAGACATCGAAAAAGTGGCACGCTGGAAAGCTTTGTGGTTCTCTGAAGTGCGCATCGCCGGCGCCGATGGCTAGCGTTTCGCTGCTAAGCGGCGAACCCGCGCGGCATCCGGCCTAATCGCACTGCCGTTCGCGCGTGATCGGGGTCCCGGTTCGGGGCATCAGCCGGCGCGCAGGGCGCTTTTTCTATCCCTTTTGAGCGCCCGTAGTGGCAAGGTGTCGGGTCAGGAGCGCGGTGCTTAGGGGCGGGCTTACGACCATGACAGAAGAATCCGCACACACGGCCGGCGGCGCGGCCACAGTCGACGAGGCCGCCGAGGCACGTTTGGTGCCACAGATGCGCATGATGCTGCGGGCACTGTGGGCCTCGCCGGTGCGCAAGGTGCTATTCCTGCTCGCGGGTGCGGTATTCACCATCATCGTTGTCACCGCTTACGGCCAGATCCGGCTGAACAGCTGGAACAAGCCTTTCTATGACGCCCTCGCCCACCGCGACTTTGCGGGATTCATGGCGCAGCTTGGCGTCTTTGGAATCATCGCCGGCGCTCTCCTCATCCTCAACGTCGCGCAGCGCTGGGTGACGGAGATGTTAAAGCTCAAGTTGCGCGATGGGCTGGGGCGCGATCTCATCGGACACTGGATGCAGCCGCGCCGCGCCTTCCGGCTGGCCAACGCCGGGCCGATCGGCATCAATCCCGATCAACGCATGCACGAGGATGCCCGTCACCTCACCGAACTGTCTGCCGACCTTGGCATCGGTCTTCTGCAAGCATCGGTCCTGCTCATTACCTTCGTGGACGTGCTCTGGGCGCTCTCGAGCGACTTCGCCTTTCACGTTTCCGGTCGCACGATCGCAATCCCCGGTTATATGGTCTGGGCGGGTGTCATCTACGCAGGATCAGCCTCGCTCTTGAGCTACTGGGTCGGCAAAAGTCTCATTAGCCGCAATGCCGAGCGTTACGCGCGTGAAGCTGACTTGCGCTACTCCCTGGTGCGCGTCAATGAGCACATTGACGCAATCTCGCTCGCCGCCGGCGAAGCGGACGAAGCACGGCGCCTAAAGGTCGATCTCGCCGCGGTGCTAGCGGCGACACGACGACTCATCACCGGTCTTACCAACCTCACCTGGGTCACCGCGGGCTACGGTTGGTTCACGCTGGTTGCGCCAATATTGGTTGCAGCGCCGCTGTACTTTGCCGGATCGCTGTCGTTCGGCGGTCTCATGATGGCGGCAGGTGCTTTCAATCAGGTGCAGTCCTCACTGCGCTGGTTTGTAGACAATTTCAGCACCATCGCCGACTGGCGCGCGACCCTGCTGCGCGTCGCAAGCTTCCGGCGCGCGGTGATCATTACCGATACGCTGCATGATGTCGCAAGCCGCATTGCCTTCGAAGAGGGCGCGCCAGGCTCAATGACCATACAGAATCTTGAAATCGCATCGGCCGCGGGCTGCGCGATGCTCGAGGAAACCCAGGTGGCGGTGAACGCCGGCGAACGCGTGCTGGTCGTCGGAGAACCCGGCGCCGGCAAGACCCTGTTGTTTCGGGCGCTCGCGGGCCTGTGGCCCTGGGGCTCGGGTCGTATCGCCTGGCCAAAAGGTGAGACGCTTTTTTATATGCCGCGCATTCCGTACCTGCCGCCGGGGACGCTCAAAGAAGTTCTCGCCTATCCTTTGAAGGTTGAGAATTTCCGCGAACGCTCGTTCACCGACGCGCTCTACCGGCTCGGGCTGCGGCGGCTCGTGCCGCTGCTTGAGATGTCGCGCCGCTGGGACCGTGAACTAAGCGACGACGAGCAGCAGAGCCTCGGTTTTGCGCGCCTTCTCATTCACGCCCCGGCATGGGTGCTCATCGATGAGGTCCTCGACTGCATCGATAGCGAGACGCGCG
>DATCBZ010000281.1:0-3336 GCA_036511555.1 Steroidobacteraceae bacterium | reverse complement strand
CTCGGATCGTAATGCCGTTGCAAGAGGGGGTACGGCAGTAGGCCGTCGTCTTGCTCCAATCCATGTAGGCAAAGTAACTGTTGTCGCGGCGCTGACCGGCCTCACCCGCGGGGAGCTCCTTCCAGTGCACATAGCCTTTTTCGGCAAGGAAGGAGTTGATCCGCACGATCTCGGTTGACGCGGTAAAGCCATGGTCAGATGCGAAGAACACCTGCACATCAGGACCTGCGGCCGTGACCAGCTTCTCGATGAAACCATCGAGCTGCCGGAAGTAGCTCAGCGACAGTTCGCGCATGCGCTTGTGGAAATCGCTGAGCTCGCCTTTCTGGAAGGCCGGGTCGACAAACGTCCACGCCTGGTGCTGCAGCTTATCCACGCCGTCAAACAGCACGGCCATCAACTCAGGCGCCTCCTCGCGCATCAAATGCTCGGCAACCTTGAACCATTGCTTCTCACGCGGCAGGTGATAGCTCACCCACGCCTCGCGATCGTGATCGCTGAGTTCGTCACCGGACTGCTTTTCCTGCTCGAAATCCCAGGCGAGCTCCTGAGCGTTGAAGTTCGGAATCTGCTTCAGCCTGTCGTACACATTTTCCGGGTGCGAGTTGCGGCGCAGATGACGCCACGGAATGAAGCCGGGAACGATAAAGCCGTTCAGATCCTTCTGCGGTGGCGCCGTGAACGGGAAATTGAGTGCCGCTACGCGCACGCCTTGGCGGCTCGCAATCGACCAAATGGTCTCGACGCGGCAATCGCGCGAGTCGTAAAGCGTGAAAAATACTTCATCGCCACGCTCTTCAGCACGAATGAAGTCGAACACGCCATGATGCCCGGGCCCGCGGCCTGTCATCAAAGACACCCATGCCGGCGGCGTCAGTGGATTGGGCGTCGAGCGCAGTTTGGCGCGCGAGCCGCTGGCAAAGATGCGCGCGAGGAAGGGCATGACCGGCTCGCCTTCAGCGGGATTGGTGAGGTCATTGAGGACGGTGAATGTTGCCCCGTCCATGCCGATGAAAAGTGTGCGCACGGTCATAACTTACTTCCTACATTGTTGAGCTTGGAATCGACGAAAGCGGACATATGACCGAGAGACAGATCGCCGACGTAACTGCCGTCCTTCATGAGGAGATCCTGGAAGCCGAAGCGGCGACCATGGCACTCCTCCAAAGCGACGCAGAGTTGAATAATATCCACCGATGCGAACTGCAGATCAGCTGCGAGCATCGTTTGCGCGCCAATCGGCTTTTCGTAATCAAGTCCCCAATCCTGGGTTAGATCCTGCACGATCGCGACCACGGTCTCGATTGTCGTGCCGCTTTTTAAGTTACTCACCGATCACCTCAATTTCTCTCAACTCTTCCGAGGCGAGGGCAATGATTGAATGCTCTCTCCTGACAATCTGTGTTTCGACACCGCCGAATTCGTGGTGGACGGTCACTCTGTCGCAGCCGCCATCGGCGGATACGACCCGGTAAGCTTGCGGGTCGCCTTGCAAGCCGATACCAAGCCACTTTGATGCCGCCTCTTTGGCACACCACAGGCGCACGACCCGCTCATGCAGCGCCGCGCCCTCCAACCCCTCGACCAGCGCCAGTTCCTCCGGCGCCAGGGTCTGGACCATGAGATCGGGTTGCCGCACGCGGCCGATATCCTCCAGATCAACGCCAACGGCCTGGTCAGGCGGGGCGACCGCGGCCAAACAGATGGTGGCCGTGTGCGACAGCGATACCTGCGGCGCGGCAATCACGCTCTCGCACCACCAACCGCTGACCGAAGGCGCGCCATGCTCGTTGCTGCTGACGACGATGTCCGTCGGGTACAGAAGCTGGCCGGTTTGCTCATGCACCCAGTGGCGCACGGCCTCTTTGATGGCCGCACGGCCAAAGAGCCATTCAATGCGCCGGCGCGGCTGCCCCTGCAGCGCTTGCCATTCAGCGCGCTCCTGTGGGCCGAGCATCACGTGCGCAAGCGTGCGCAGGCAGATCGCGCCGGACTGCAGCAGAAATTCGGCTGGCAGCAGCGGTACCTCCCAAAGGCTCGTGCCCGCATAGGTCGCAAGCGGCAACGCATTGCCGAGCCAGCCCAGCAGCGGCCGCCAGCGTACCTGATGGAATGCCGGCGGCAGGCGCCAGAAGACATTGATCAGGTCACGACCGCGCAGCAGCACCCGACCATCGCCGTCGACACACTCAAACTGCCAGGCCCGTGGCGCACCCGGATCGGTGGCGCTCGCATCGACGGGCCGCTGCCGAGTGCGCATGACGATGCCGTGCAGATCCGTCGGGCAGGGCTCGTAAAGCTCAATTCGGTCGATCGTGGAGGGGAAGTTGTTGAACTCGGTGCCAAAGAACTGCACGAGCCAGCACGCAACAACTTGTCCCAGCGCATCCAGCAACACCGGATTCAAGATCAACTGCGGGGTATGCCCGTCGCTGAAGAAATTCGCAAGACTGCCCTCGGACAGCTGCACATCGACGCCCGAGTCATCCCAGGCCTCGATATAGCGCAGGCTTTGAAACACCGGTCCATGGAACATGCCGGTCGTGTACAGATCGGGGGCGTTCCAACACGAGGCGCGCCGTTCCACGAGCGCGGACAACGCAGGCAGCTGCCAGTCAGCCTCGAAGCGAAACTCGGCGCTCAATGCCTTGCCGCGACTCGTCATGACGGAGGCGGCATAGTGTCCGCGGTCACGGTCGATCACTTCCGCTCGGACATCGACGGTCACTTCATCCTCATCGAGCGCAATCCAATCGAACGCGCGGATATTCTCCAGCACGCGAACGTCGGTGCGTCCGGCGAGCAGCGCACAGGCTTCCGCCATGAGTTCCATGCTCACCGCTAAAGGCACGCAGGAGAGGCCGAAGAGATCCGCGTCGGTGCCGGACACAGGCCCCGTCATGACGTGGTGCCGCACGAAATTGTCATTGCCAAGGCTGACGTTGCAGCGCGCCAGCACGTGTGATGCGTCGTGTTCGAGCACCGAATCGAGAAGTGGTGTCTGACTGCCGGTCGCGTGAGTCGACGGCGTTCGCGGCAATTCAATGCCCTCGCCCATCAGCTGCGGCTCGTGCACCCAATGCTTGAACAGGGACTGCTGCTGATCGAGAAAGCCGCGCATGACGTCGAAGTACTCGCCCATCACCCGCTCACGGCCGTCGTCGGCGCGTTCCCCAACACTCTTCGCAGCAGGGGGAGCATACGGGTCGAGCGCCGGCACCGGCTCGGCTAGCGGCGCATTCTGCACCGCGCCCGATGCGGTGATCTTCCGAATGGCATCGCAATCAGCGCTCGACAGACGCACCATCGGCATGGTGTTGTCGATCACGGCACCGC
>DATCBZ010000280.1:0-2278 GCA_036511555.1 Steroidobacteraceae bacterium | reverse complement strand
CGACCCGAGCGGGCCGGAGCGAGACAGCGCCAAGAACACTGCGAGTCCCACGACGACCGGCGGCAGGCCCATCAGAGCGTTAAGCACGACAATCACAGGTTCACGGCCGCGAAAGCGGGTGAGGGCGAGCAGCGCGCCCAGCGGCACACCGATTACCGCCGCGCAGAAGGCGGCGCTGAGACTCACGCTGAGGGATAGCCAAACGATGGCGAATAGCGTCGGATCACCGCTTAAGACCAACTGTACCGCCGAGGCGTTTTCCTGCATTACCGACATCGTCCGTTGCGGCTCACAGGCGCGCCGCCGCGCTTTGCCGTGCTGCGGCTCGAAAAAGCGTCAATGGGTGCCATGGATGTCCCGGCGCGCAACCCAACCGCTGCCGTTCAGAGGAACTTCAAAGCTCTTCGACAGCATCTGTTTGAAGTCGAATAGACGTGGCGGGCTGCGCTGCAGTGCGCGGCTTCTTGGTCAGCTATCGCCGTTCGTGTGGATGATGTAACCACCGGATTTCTCGTCCCGCTCGAGCGAGAGTAAGCGTTTGGTGGCCGCCTCTTCCAAGAGGCCGTTGAATGAGCGAAATCCGTAATAGCTCTCATTGAAGCCGGGCTTGCGGCGCTTCAATGCCTGTTTCACCATCGAGCCCCACACCTTCTCATCTTCGCCGCGCTCGGCAATGAGCGCATCGATCGTAGCCAGAACGAGATCAAAGGCTTCCTGCTGTTTGTCTTCGTCCTTTTCCTTGTCTTTGTCCTTATCCTTTTCCTTCTCTTTGCCGTCGGTGGCGGCCGGCGCCGCCGCAGGTCCCGCCGCGACGGTCTTCTTGCGCACGGTGCGCCGCGCCTTCTGCTCGCGCACGAGATCGTCGTAAAAAATGTACTCATCGCAATTGGCCATGAGCAGGTCCGAGGTCGAGTTCTTGACCCCGACGCCGATGACGCCCTTATTGTTTTCGCGCAGCTTGCTCACGAGTGGGGAGAAATCCGAATCGCCGCTGATGATGACGAAACTCTCCACGTGCGGTTTCGTGTAGCACAGGTCCAGTGCATCCACGACCATGCGGATGTCCGCGGAATTCTTGCCCGACTGGCTGACATGCGGAATTTCGATGAGCTCGAATCCGGCGAGGTGCATGCCGGATTTGAACTCACGGTAGCGTTCCCAATCGCAGTAGGCTTTCTTGACGACGATTGAGCCCTTCAAGAGCAGGCGCTCGAGCACACGATTGATATCGAACTGCGCATAGCGCGCATCGCGCACGCCGAGCGCGATGTTCTCAAAATCGCAAAACAGGGCGAGATTGGTAAGCTCGGCGTGACTCGTCACGCCGGCAGCCCGATTTCTTGATGCAAGGTGAGACGCTTCTCGCGCGGCACGCAGTAGATATCGATCGGGCTCGTACGGCCGCGCAAAGTGATGGGCGGCAGCTCGAGCGCGCCAGTGTCAAAGCCGCGCACATCGAGCGAGCGTTTCACGGCCCTTGAGAACAGCACCTCGCCTGCGCGCGCCCGCTGGCTCAGGCGTGAAGCCACATTCACCGTGTCACCGATGATCGTGTAGTTCATGTAGAGCGATGAGCCCACGTTGCCCGCGATGACGTCACCTTCATTGATGCCGATGCCCAGTCCCGTTTCGATGTCATGACGCGACTTCCAGGTCTGCGCAAGTCCGCCAAAGCGCCGCAGCATCTCCTGAGCGGTCCTGACGGCACGCTCCGGGCCATCAGCCTGCTCGAGCGGTACGCCGAAGCCCACCATCAAACAATCGCCTGCCATGTGGAAAACCGTGCCGTCGTGCTGAAAGGTAATCTCAGTCAGCAGCGAGAAGTATTCATTCAGGAGCGGCACCACTTCCTGCGGCGTCAGGCGCTCGGAGATGCCGGTGAAGCCGCGCATGTCAGCGAACAGAACCACCGCGCGCGTGCGCACGTCCGCGGCGGCGAGGATGCTGTCGCGCAGCTGCCCGTCGCTGAGGATTTTGTCAGCTATCCGCGGCGACAGATAGCGACGAAAGGTGCGCCGCACGTGCTCGCCACGTTCCACTTCTGCGGCCAGGTGCGCGGCGGCCTGCTTTCTTCGGCCGGCGCCGGCGCGCACCAGGCTCTCAACGCGTGCCCGGAACACCTCGGGGGAGGAGGTGCGCGCGACAAAATCATCGGCGCCCGCCGCAAACGCTTCGATACGTCTTTTGGGCGAGCGGCTCATCGCAATGACCGGCAGGAGCATGGTCACCGGATGCTCCTTCAGGATGCGGCACAGGGTAAGGCCCGAGGGCGCCTCGG
>DATCBZ010000279.1:0-14758 GCA_036511555.1 Steroidobacteraceae bacterium | reverse complement strand
CCGCGAGCGGTTTGGCTACGACGAGATCGAGAAACGCTTCGGCGTCGTTCCGGAGCGCTTTGCCGACTACCTCGCATTAACCGGCGACAGCGTCGACAACATCAGGGGCGTGCCGGGCATTGGCCCCAAGACTGCAGCGGCGCTGATGCGCGAGTTTGCCTGCCTTGAGGATCTGTATGCGGGACTGGAGCGGGTTGCGCGCCTGAAATTGCGCGGCGCGCTGGCTTTGCCCGAGCGTCTGGCCTTGCACCGCGAGGCTGCGTTCCTGGCGCGACGCCTGACGATGATTACGTGCGACATGCCACTCGGAGTCGATTCGCACGCACTGCGCCGTCGCAAACCGGACAGCTCGGCACTGACGAGCTTCTTCGATCACCACGGCTTCGGCTCACTACTGCGCCGCCAGAGCGAACGCCTGGCACAGATGCCGTCCGCCTAGATGCTCACTGGGCAGTCGCGATTTCTGCGCTGATGCAGCCCAAAGGCTCGACTGCTCCGGCCGCGTCATGCGATTCGAGGCGGATCGCGCGGCGTGAGAGCGTGTCGGCGGCGAATTGCAGGATCCAGCTGCCATCGGACTGGCGCCGAGCACTGTAGCCGGAGGCGGTGAGCGGGCCGCCTCTTGAATTGAGCGCTGTCACTTCCCGGTCGTTGGCAACGCCGGCAACACGCAGGACCACCCAACGTGTGTCCGCTGAGAACTTGAGCGGCATGCAGTCAAACGCACCGCGGCTGACGGGCAGCGCATTGAAGAACGCAGTTTTTCCAAGTTCGGGATCCGCAAGCGGCCGCACGTACCAGCCGCTCGCGGCGGCGACAATACCGATGCCTATCAGAGAGGCGGCGAGGCGCCACTCCTTAAATGAGCCCAGTGCAAAAGAGGTCCGGGCGAGGTGTGGCCGTGCGCTTGGCGGCATGTGCGCTTCGATTGCGCGCCATGCCTCCACGTCGTCCACGCATTCCGAACAGGACATGAGGTGCAGCTCGAAGTCCTCCTGCGCGCGCTCATCAAGACCGCGCGAGACGTAAATCGCCGCCGTCTGATCTGCTTTGAAATGTAGATGGTCCATCGTTTGTCACGACCTTTTCGGTGAGTGCGCTGCGCCGCCGCCGCGCGACAGTCCATGTTTACGCAGGATTTCACCAAATCTGCGGCGTGCTCGCCACAGTACCTGATTGAACTGCAGGCTCGTAAGGTGCAGCGATTCACACACCGAGGCGCGCGACTCCTCACGCAGATAGAAGCGCTCCAGGACCTCCCGATCGCGCTGCGCCGGCAGCTCTTCTATGAGGTTGCGCACCGAGCGGGCGAGGGTGTCATGGTCGATCCGCTCTTCGAGGGGTAGCGCATCGTCGATGAGATTCGTCATGACGTCCCCATCGCTGTCGTGCTCGTGCGCAAGCTCGCCGCGCCAATACTTAGCGGCAAGGTTGCTCGCGGTGCGGTACAGATAACCGCCGAGATTGCTCGGATCAGCCAGCCCGTCAGCCCGGATTTTCTGGATTACCTGCAGAAACGTACGTTGCAGGAGGTCCTGCGCGGCGTCGGGATCGATGCGCCGCTGCTGAAATACCTGCAGCAACGGGCGCCGAAACTTGTGGTACAGCTCCTTCTGCGGCTCGCTACGCTCGGCGATGGCGGTGACGAGGGAAAGATTTCCCTCTCGGCCGCGCGCTACTTCGCCAGCGCTTCTTTCCGTATAACTCATGGACGCGCTTCCTGCTTCCGATTCCGCCAGCCACAGACCTTGGCGGATTGCCCCCCCTGAGTTAAGAGGGTACACGCATCGGCGAGCGGCACTCCACTCAGATACGGAACTTGCGATCCTGGCTGCGACCGCCGCTGCGTGTGCGCCATTTGCCCGCGCACCACTTTTGCCAAAAACTGGTCCGTGGAAAGCCGTACATTGGCTGGGCTTGCCCAGATCCCGGCGAGGAGCCCTGCCAGGATCGCTGTCGAGTTCGAGCTTCCATTAGCCATCGCAAAGCCCTCCGGCGCTGCGGTCGCGCCGATGATGCAGGCACTGGGGGAGCCGAAATTGAGCCCGGCGGGGATCGCCGCCGTGCCCGGAGAGATCTCATCGTCGTTGCCGATCGGCACGGCGCGCACGATGCGCCGAAACGGGTAGGCAGCCGGAAATCCGGCCTCGCGCTCGCCTTTGTTCGGCACGCTGGCAACGACGATCGCCGCTCGCGGTGAGTCCGGTCGATCGGCGATTTCCGCAAAAGCGGCGTCCAGTTCGGGCGTGCTGATGTTCCAGTGGGCACTGAAGCTTAGGATCCGCGCGCCCATGCGCGTGGCATAGGCGAGCGCACGCACCAGGCGCGCCGGATCGACGCGATTATCCGCACCGCAGCCGACAATCCTCAAGACCATGACGCGCGCGCCATCGGAGCCCGCCGCGGCGATGCCGATGCCGCGATTTCGCTGCGCCGCCACCAGGCTTGCCATGAAGGTGCCGTGACTGGGTTGATCGCGGCAGAGTCCCGCGGGGGAGGCTATCGGATGATTGTCAACAAAGTCCCAGCCGTGGACGTCATCGATGTAGCCGTTGCCGTCATCATCCATTCCGGGCTTGCCATGCGCTTCGGCTTCGTTGGTCCACAGCTGATTGCGCAGCGACGGATGATCGATCGCCGCGCCGTCGTCAAAGATGGCGACAGTGATGGGGTGTTTGCGCGGCGTCTTGCTCCAAGCAAGCGCCCCAGCAACATAATCGAGCCACCACTGATTGCCGTTGCGGTACGCGCAGTCATTATCGGTTGCAGCGTCGACTGACTTGGCAGGCGTCAGCGACGCACAGCTCTGCGGGTGGCAGGCAAAGCCTGCAAGGTCAGCGGCAGAGTCAGGCTGCGTGCGCGCGATGCTTGGCGCGAGCAGCAGCACGAGCGTGAAGGCGGTGTGACGCAGCACACCGCCATTCTAGCCAGAGGCGAGCCTCGCATGAGACTTGCCTCCAGTGGGCAGCAGAGAGCGGTTAGTTTTCGCTATGGATGGTGCCGTCGTGATCAAGCTGCACGGTGCCGTCGGTGCCCGCATCCAGGATGACAATGATGGCACTGTCGGTGCCGTCAACGGCGCGCGGGAAAATCAGCACGTGATGCGGCTCGCCGTGAATCGTGCCCAATCCATACCAGTGCTCATACGCATAATACGGCTCGGCCGACTGCGTGTAATTTGACATCGCAAGCAGTGATGAGCTCGACGCTGCACCGGGAACACAGGCGAAGTCCGCTGGGATCGTCGCCATTTGCGTGCCAGCTCGATACTGCAGCGTCAGCTGCGCCCAACCGTCCGGCCACGCATAGGTATCACTGTCGATGGCGTCGAAGGTGTAGCTGAGGCCGTCTGCCGCGAGCGAACTCGGCGAGATCACATATTGCAGGCTGACTTGAGTGTGTGCAGCGGGGTCGGCGCCCTGCTCCGCGCAGTTGCTCTGCACGGTCCATTGTTTGAAGAAGTAATCGGGAATTGTTGCGGTTTGAGCCTGGGCTACTGACTGGACCGCGTTCATGATCGAAAAAGCGACAACAGCAGGCAATATAGTGCCAATGCGGAGCATTGGAATCTCCTCGGGGTAATACGGAAGAAGATCCGTAGTTAGTTACTGCCCCGAGGCTGCGGTTTATCTCACCATGGCGCCTCCAGATGAATGCACGTTGTCTAGAAGGAACTGTCAGGCCATCCGTACAGAGCAAATGCCGCCCAGGTGTAAGCGTTGCCGGACGTCAAATTCTCGAGCTGCGCGCGGCGCAGCGCAGCGCCGGCCGGCAGATGCTCTTTGAGGAGATGTTTGTAGAAGCTCTTCATGAACGCTACGGTGCCGGCGTCGTCGATGCGCCAGGCGCTCGCGAGCACCGAGGCGGCACCAGACTGCAGAAAGGCCTGCGCCGGACCAACTATGCCTTCGCCCGGCAGCAGCCGGCCGCGCGAGGTATCGCAGCCGCTCAAGACCACGAGGCGCGACACTAATTTGAGGTCGAGAATGTCGAGCAGTCCAAATACACCGGCGGCGGGACTGGTTGCGGAATCACGACTGAGCGCGAGCGCCGACAGGCGCGGCCGCAGCGCATCGATGTAGCCGTGGGTCGCAATGTGCAGCAGCTGCGCGCCGGTGGCCGCGGCTTCCCGGACGGCAGCGGGCGTCGCCTCGCAGCCGAGATGCATTTTGATCTGACTTTTCGGACGCGCCGCGCGCGCAAGTTCCGCAAGCGCGAGGATTTCAGCTCGCGACCCGGGCAGGCGCGACAGGGACTGCGCCCATTCGGAGGCGCTGCGGGTTGCTGTGACGGGCAATCCGCCGCTTGTAGCTGCTCCCCGCAGACAGTCACGCTGCCAGCTGCGCATATCAAATACCGGATCGCCGATAAATTCAAAGCGCGCAGCCTGGGCGGGTGCGGCTGACAGGTCGCTATGTCGCGCGAGGAACAGTGCAGAGGGCGCGATGGCTACTTCGACGCGCTCGACCACAAGACCGCTGCCGGCATCCTGTGCCCACGGCAGCACCGCAAAAGGCACCGTGTTGAGCGAATCCTCAGGCACGAATATCACGCGCTCACGGCTGACAAACCGGCTCGCCGGCCACAAGGCAAGCCGCGCCAGGCGCTGCGCGGCGCGTTGGATGTCTGCGGCCGCTGCTTCCGGATCATGCAGGCGCTCAAACAGAGCCGCGGCGGCGGCGGCTATCGTCTTCAGGTCACCAAGCTGCACCACGTGAATGCTGCCGCCCTCGATCACGAAGGCATACATGTCACTGCGCCCGGCCGCGTATTCGATGAGCGCCGCGTGCGCGCGATCAAGTTGCATTGTGAGTGCGGCGGGATTGAGTGCCGCTGCGCGGCGCTCGCTTTCGGCCGCGAATTCGACGAACTGCTGCGTAGCGGGGTTTAAATTTTTGGCGCGCGTATCCGCGCCTGCGATGTCAGCAATGCGGTGCACGAGCTGCGTGTAACTGGCCGCAGGCGGCTCGTGTGGAGTTAGCGGATCGTCACTCGTCGTTTGATTGAGCGCGTAGCGAAAGCTTCGCGCATGGCCGCGCTCGGATTCGTTGAACGCCGTCCAGGTTGCATCGGCGTCGGCGGTAGCCGCGCCGCTTGCGCCCGCTTTACTCACGCGTGCGACCAGAAGATCGGTGAGCTCCGCGAATACGCCGTGCTGAGTGGCAAGATAAGTGGCACGCGTGGTCGCGTCGAGTTCTTCGATCGGCAGCTGTTCGGCGAGATTTGCCGCAGCGCGTAGCATGCGCACCGCTGCGTCCGCGTTGCCCGACGCGCGCAGCACGCGTGCGAGAACCTGCAGCGCGCCCACGACTTGACTGACATCGGCGCGCTTGCTGCTGAATGTCAGCGATTGAATGGCGTAACGCCGTGCTGTCTCGGTTGCCTTTTCAAGTAATGCCGCCTGCGCAAGCCCGAGAAAGCTCAGTGGCCGGTGCTCGCCGGTGGCGGGCAGGTTCGCCTGCTCGGCGATGCGAATGCCGGTCTCAAAGGCAGCTCGCGCCGCTGCGCCGTTGCCTATTTGCAGGTTCAGAAAGCCCGCGGCGTTCGCCAGCCGCAGCTGCGTGCGGGCGCTTCTCTTGTAGGCCTTGGCAAATCCAAGACACTGCATTGCAACGTCCGTGCGTCCCTCGAGAGTTGCGATATCACTCAACGCCAAGAGTGCGTGGAACACCGCGAAGCGTGCATCCGCAGTCAGGGTCTCGGCCGCGATCGGCGCTCTGCAGGAAGCATCTGCCGCGTCCGCAGCGCTTTCGAGGCTGAAAATGCGCGCGGCCTCGCCCTGCGCATCGCTGCGGTCGACGCTTGATAACGCCATGAGTGCCGGACAAGCGCGTGATGCGGCGCGTTGCAGGTAGACGGACGCATCTGCGACGCTGCCGACGTCCACGAGCAGCGTGCCGAGGTGCGCCAGAACCCGCCGCACGCCGTCGCACTCATCGATCTGGGCATACAGCCGCGTCGCGTTCAGGTAGGACTTCTCCGCACGCGTGAAATTTCCGCCGCTCGCCTGCAGCCGCCCAAGATTGTCCGAGATGTCGGCCGTCAGTTCCGGCGCAACGCTGGGGCTCAAAAACTGTATGGCGTCGGCGTAATCCCGCAGCGCTTCCTGATTGTTGCCGGTCTCCTCAATGAGCTCGGCAAAGTTCTGGCGCGCGCGCGCATAGCATTCCCAGTCATGCAGAGCCTGGCATTGCCGCGCCGCGTCTTCGAACAGCGAGCGCGCCATGCTGGTGTTGTTGAGCGCGTACTCCAGAAAGCCACGCAGGATCGTCAGCCGCGGCAGCTCACGCTCGCCGAAACGAGCATGTATCGCCAAAGTCTTGGCGCTATCCAGAAGGCGCACTACGTGCGCGCGCCGCAATTGCGCGCTCTCATCGGTTGCTTCGGCGGCAATAGTGGCCTGCAGTTCAACCAGAGCGCTGCGCAGTCCGGGGCGTGTGCCAGGCTCGAGGTCCGCGAGCGCACGCACCGCAAGCGCGTAGCTGTCGCGATTGCGGTCCAATTGCCGATACGCAAGCTGCGCCATGGCGCCGCGCGCCTCGGCGGCGCGCTGCCGATCGATGTGATCGAACCCGCGCGCCGCTTTTGCATAGTTCTCGAAGGCCTCGCGCCAGTGTCGCGTCTGCGTCGCACGGCCGGCGTCGCCGAAAGCGCGTTCAGCGGCAAGCCGCGCCCGATCCGCCTCACTGACGAGATAAGCCGAAACGCAGGCTTCACCGACGATGTCGGCCGAATCGCGCGAGACGATCCTCACTGAGACGCTCTCCGGCTTGAGCGAATCGGCAACGAGAGTCAGCGTGCCGTAGCGATCGAACGGCGAAACGCTCGCGGTGCCCTGGGCGCCGCCGCTGAGAGAAGCCGCGACCGAAATGCCTGACTGCCGCACCACGACCGAAAGGGTTCCGGCGCGCGGCGCTACGAGCTGCAGTGCTACGGGCGACGCCGCACTCACCGCAACACAGCGCTCCGCGAGCAGCGGCTGTACGGCTCGTGGCGCGCTACAGGCAACGAGGCTTGCTGCGAACAACGCGCCGACGGCCCACCGTGACCCTGGCGAACATGCGCTGACGACTGCCGTCATCCTTTGGCTGCAACGTGTTGCGCGCGGGAAGCACCGCGACCCGCTTCTAGCTTATATCGGCTTGCGCGCCAAGGCGCTCGCAAGGATCGCCCGCGCGTGGCCTTGGCCACGCTGTTTCGCGCTGCGGTATGCTTCGCGCGAGGCCACGGACGTTACGTGGAAGGAATTGCCATGACCCAAAAAGACATCAAATCGGTCCTGCTGGAAGAGCGCAGCTTTCCGCCCTCGGCGCAGTTTGTGGCGCGTGCACGCCTGCAACGTCCCGAAGTGGATGCCCTGTACAAGCACGCGGCCGATGATTACCTGGGCTTCTGGAGCGAGCTTGCGCGCCGCGAGCTCGTGTGGGAAACGCCGTTCACGCAAACGCTCGACGATTCGGACGCTCCCAACTACCGCTGGTTCACCGATGGACGCCTGAACGTTTCCTATAACTGTCTGGACGTGCACCTGGCCGAGCGTGGACATCAAACAGCGCTGATATTTGAAGGCGAGCCGGGCGATACGCGGCGTTTGAGCTACCGCGAGCTGCACGCACAGGTGTGTCGCTGCGCCAATGCGTTGAAGGAGCTGGGTGTGCGGCTCGGCGACCGCGTCGTGATTTATATGCCGCTCATTCCCGAGATCGTGATCGCGATGCACGCCTGCGCGCGCATCGGCGCGATCCACTCGGTCGTGTTTGGCGGCTTTTCGGCGACGTCACTCAAAGATCGGATCGAGGATGCGGGCGCGAAGCTTCTCATTACGGCCGACGGCGGCTGGCGCGGCGGTCGTGCTGTCGAACTCAAGGCGGCGGTCGATCAGGCGCTGGCTGCCGGCTGCCGTACTATTGATCGCGTACTCGTCTACCGCCGCACTGCAGAGCCGGTGGCGATGGTTGCCGGTCGCGATATTTGGTGGCACGAGCTGATGGAAGGGCAGGCGCCGGTTTGCGAGCCGGTGGCGGTCGCCGCCGAACATCCCCTATTTCTCCTGTATACGTCCGGGTCGACCGGCAAGCCCAAGGGAATTCAGCATTCAAGCGCGGGCTATCTACTCGGCGCCAAACTCACGATGCAGTGGGTATTTGATCTGCGCGATGGCGATATATTTTGGTGCACGGCGGATGTCGGCTGGGTTACCGGACATAGTTACGTTGCTTACGGACCGCTTGCAGCGGGCACCACGATCGTCATGTATGAAGGCGCGCCGACCTGGCCCGATGGCGGACGCATGTGGAAGAACTGCCAAACACATGGCGTGACGATTTTCTATACCGCGCCGACCGCAATCCGCGCCCTGATGAAGTTGGGCGATGAGATACCTGCCCGTTATGATCTGTCGCGCCTGCGCTTACTCGGCAGTGTCGGCGAGCCCATCAACCCTGAGGCGTGGATCTGGTATCAGCGCGTGATTGGCGGCGGCCGCTGCCCGATAGTTGATACCTGGTGGCAGACCGAAACCGGCGCGATCATGATCTCGCCAATTCCCGGTGTTACCGCGACCAAGCCTGGCTCTTGCACCCGACCTTTGCCGGGCATTGACGCTGAAATCGTCGACAATCGCGGCCGGCCGGTGGCGAGCGCGACCGCCGGCGGCTATCTCGTAATCCGTAAGCCCTGGCCCGCGATGCTGCGCACGATCTGGGGCGACAACGAACGCTACCTCAGCACCTATTGGCAGCGGTTTCAGAACCGCTTCTACGTCGCGGGCGACAGTGCACACCGCGACAAAGACGGCTATTACTGGATCATGGGAAGGATCGACGACGTGCTGAACGTTGCCGGCCACCGCCTGGGAACGATGGAGGTCGAATCCGCGCTGGTCTCGCATCCGCGTGTCGCTGAGGCAGCGGTCGTCGGCAAGCCGCACGAGATCAAGGGTGAGGCGATATTTGCCTATGTCGTGTTGCGCGGCGAACGACCCTCCGGCACTACGGCAGCTCTGATACAGGAATTGCGCGACTGGGTCGGCAGGGAGCTGGGCGCGATCGCAAAGCCGGAGGAAATCCGCTTTGCCGACAACCTGCCGAAAACCCGCTCCGGAAAGATCATGCGGCGCCTGTTGCGCGCTCTGGCGCGCGGTGAGGAGATCAGTCAGGACGTCTCAACGTTGGAGAACCCCGCCATTCTCGATCAGCTGCGCGGAGTTGAAACTCCGGCAGCGTCCGCGGCTCGCGGGCGCACGAAACGGTCGGCGCGCGCGGCGGCTCGCGCACAGAAGCGGAAAAAACCTGCGGCGCGAAAATCGACGGCAGGCCGCGCAGCCCGTCGCGGAAAGACGAGCGCTGTTAAGAAGAAGAGCGTAATGAAACAGAAGGTAAAGAAGAAGCTGCTGAAGAGGCGTGCCGTGAAGGCGCGCGCGGCGCCCAAGCGTTCAGCGCGCAAACCCGTTAAACGCTCATCCGCAAAGCGCAAAGCGGCGCGCAAACGCTAACCGCAAGAGGGAAAACAGCATGACATCGCTGTACCAGCCCGCGCTCGACCCCGCGACCGTCACCGCACATGATTCATCGGGCTACCCCGAGCCGTACCGATCGCGCGTCTTGCCGCGGAAGAAACTGCGCCTTGGCGACGCGCTCGGACTTACGCAGATCGGTGTCAATTTGACGACGCTGTCTCCCGGCAAGGAGTCGGGCATGCGCCATTGGCACACGCACGAGGATGAGTTCGTGTACGTGCTCGAGGGAGAGGTGGTGCTGCGTACCGAAGGCGGCGAGCAGCTCCTTACCGCTGGAATGTGCGCCGGCTTCTGCGCCGGCGCCACCGAGGGCCATCAGCTCATCAATCGCAGTGCGCAAGCCGCGGTGTATCTCGAGATCAGCAACCGCGCAACCCACGCAGACACGGGCCACTATTCCGATCCAGACGTCGACATGGTATGGAATGCCCCGTCGGCGCGTGGCCGGTTCACGCGTCGCGACGGTTCACCGGTCTGATTCAGCTTGCAGCGACGAGGCGCAGCGTGAAGGTGATGTTGACGTCAGGGCCGACCCACTCGGTCGACTTCCAATCACCCTGGCCGACGCCAAAATCAAGACGCTTGATGAGTGTCTTGCCGCTCATATAGAGCACGCTTGCGCCTTGCTCGGTTGCACTGCGCAACGTGAAGGGCACGCGCAGCGGGCGCACAACGCCGCGCAACGTAAAGCTGCCTACGGCCTCGTAGCCCCCGGCAGCGGTTTTAACGATCTGAGTTGCGGCAAAGTGTGCCTGCGGAAATTTTGCGACGTCAAATAGATCCGCATCGCGCAGCGTGTCATCGCGTTCCTTATCGCCGCTATCAAGTGCCGGCAGGTCGATCACGACGTCGAGGTGCGCGGCGGCAAGGTTGGCGGCGTCAAAGTTGAAATTGACGGCGAGCTTCGGAAAACGGCCTTTGTTTTTCGCACCGGCCTGAACGAACTCAAATTCGAGCGCGCTCTTGGCGGCGTCGATGCTATAGACAGCGGGCGCAGCACTCACCGTGCTTGCGCCGATGAGCATCAGGAGCAGCACAAAATGCCGTGCAAGTCTTAACGGGCGGATCATCAGCGGCTCCTTCAAGGCACCTTGGTGAACGGCAGCATCCGCCGCAGGGTGTCGTCCTTCAGCACGAGATGGTGTTTGAGCGCCGCGAGCAGATGCAACGTCGCGACTGCTCCCAATGTCCACGCCAGCGCCTCGTGCGTCTCCTGCATGGCCTCGTACAGCGGGCGGTTCTTCGCGACCAGGTCCGGCAACTGAAACAGGTTGAACCAGCTTGCTGGAAAGCCGCGCGCCGATGTCATGATCCATCCCGAAAGCGGCATCGCAAATATCAGCACGTACAACGCAATATGCGTGAAATGCGCAAGCAACCGTTCGTACGGTTTTAGCGTCGTGGGCAGCGGTGGCGTCGGACCCGCGAGTCGCCATAACACACGTACCACTGCCAACATGAGAATCGTGATGCCCACCGACTTGTGACGCGCGAGCATTGCAAGTTTGGCCATGCCGTGCAGCTTTTCGGCGCTGAGCGCGAGAGCCACTTGGGCCAGGATCAGCGCCACGATCAGCCAGTGCAGAAACTGCGCGACGCTGCCCCAGCGGGCGGTAGTATTACGTAATTGCATAGAACCTAAGCTTATGCTGATGCACGCCGCTTGCAAAATCCGCGCGCTTAGCGCCATCACGATCGCGATGCTGCTCGCGGGTTGCGCGACGCAGACACACAACTCCGCGACATCCCCCAACATACGGGCGGTAGCGGGGCATCCAGCGCAGGGCGAAGCCTATGAGGTGGTCGGCAGCGAGTCGCTCCTCACGGTGCGAGTGTACCGTGGCGGAACATTGGCGCGCGCCGGCCACAATCATATCGTCGCATCCCACGATTTGGCGGGCACTGTGTACGTGCCGAAAGATATTTCGCACGCAAGTTTTGAACTTGAAGTTCCGGTTGCGGAACTCACGGTCGACGAGGCTGAGCTGCGTGCCGCGGCCGGTGCGGACTTCGCCGCCGACGTGCCGGACTCCGCCAAGGAAGGCACGCGGCGCAACATGCTCGGCGCCGAAGTGCTGGATGCCGAGCATTACCCGCAAATATCGCTGCGCTCCGAGAACCTTGATATAGATGGCGGCCTTCTTCGGGCGCAGTTTGAAGTGCACATCCGCGATCAGGTGCGCACCTTCACCGCGGCAGTAAGCTATACGCTTAACTCAAACGAGCTGTTGGCCGAAGGAGCGCTGCTGTTGAAGCAGAGCGATCTCGGACTTGCGCCGTTTACAGCGCTATTGGGTGCTTTGCAGGTTCAGGACGAGATGCAACTGCAATTTCGCATCGTCGCTCGCATCCAAAAATAGTGACGCAGCGCGCCCCTGGGCAGTTGAGGCGCGCACAATTAAAGCACTGCTACTGCTCTTCCTCGAGAAAAAGGAGTGCCGTCTCCTCCGGTGCCTTGAGGATTGCGTTGCTGGCGCAGTCGAGCCCGCGCGGCGGCGCGAGCCAGGTGCCTACGTCGAGGTCACGCAGCTTCTCAAGACGCTCACGCATGCCCCGATCGCGAAACACGAGCATCGGTTGATCGAGAGTACGCGGTCGATGAAAGGCGATGTCGAGGTGGTCGCTCGTAAGTGGCAAATGCAGGTACGGCACATCCGTTTCTTCCGTGGCAACGAAGCCGAGCGGCTCCCAGAACGCTTTGCCTTGCTCAAAGTCGCTACTGGGAATGCTGTACTCCTCAAAATAGCCACACAATGGCGCGCGCTCCGGCCCGCGCAGTGCCGGTGAATAGGTGCGCGCTTCCAACACCATAAGCATCTGGCCGGCGGGGTCCTTCAGGCCGATGGTGTGGAACTCGTGTTCGGCGGTGCGCTGATAGGCAAGCTTTATCCCCTGCGCACAAAGCTCCACTGCATAGCGTGCGACATCGGCATGCACGAAGGTGAGCGCCGGGGATTCAAAAGGATTTTGATGCAGCCCGAGGAATATCCGACCGTCCGTCAACACCCCGTACGGATGCGTCCACGTTTCTCCGGTCTCGATCTGTGAGAAGCCAAGGCGCTCGTAAAATTCGACCGAGGCGCGGATGTCCTGGGTTTGAAGGGCAATCTCGTGAAAGCGGCCGAGCACGTCGGCCTAAGCCGAGGCATCGCGCGCGGCTGCGGGGAATAGGCCGCGCTCGATATGCGTCCACCCTTGGCAGTGCTGCGTAACCAGATCCGCAAGCGCGCGTGCATGCTCGGGACGCGCGTTCAATGCGGGTACATATAAAAAACGCTGTCCGCCGGCGGCGAGGAAGCGTGCCCGATTCTCGATGTCGATCTCCTCGACAGTCTCAAGACAATCGATTGCAAATCCCGGACAGACAACGGTCAGCTCATCGATGCCGCGCGCGGGCATCTCGCGGATGACATCGGCCGTGTAGGGCGAGAGCCAGCGTCCGCGGCCGAAGCGCGAGTGAAAGCTCACGCTCCACTGCTCATCGCGCAACAGTAATTCCTCGGCGAGCAGGCGCGCAGTTTTCTGACACTTGCAGAAATACGGATCGCCGCGCTGAAAATAGCGCTCCGGAATGCCGTGGAAGGAAATGAGCAGGCGTTCCGTGCGGCCGTGGGACTGCCAGTGCTGCATGACGCTTGCGCGCAATGCTTCAATGTAGCCCGGGTGGTCGTGATATTCTGCGACGAAACGCAGCTCCGGCAGCCAGCGCCAGCGGCGCAGCTCCTCATTGACCTGGTCGTATACCGCGCCGGTGCTGGCGCCGCAGTATTGCGGAAAAAGCGGCACGAAGAGAATTCTCTGCGCCCCCGAGTTGCGTAGTCGCGTGAGGGCGCTCGCAACCGTCGGCTCGCCATAGAGCATGCCAAGCTCAATCGAAAATGGCGCCAGCATGCGTTGCGCGAGCACGGCGCTGAGCTCGGCGCGCAGCTGCTTCGAAAGCACTGTCAGCGGCGAGCCTTGCGCTGTCCAGATACGTGCGTACTTGCGCGCCGACAGATAGGGCCGGATCGGCAGGATGAGGCCGAACAGGATCGGCAGCCACAGTGCCCGCGGCAGCTCGACCACGCGCGGATCGGACAAGAGTCCGCGCAGAAAGCGCCGCACATCGCCGATTGCAAGAGACGCCGGTGTGCCGGAGTTGACGAGCAGTACGCCAATGCGCTCAGTGCCGTCATGGCGAAACTCTGGCGAGCTGATGTACGACACTTAGATGCCGCCGATGCAGACGTATTTCATCTCGGTGTAGTCGAGGATGCCGTACTTGGAGCCTTCGCGGCCGGCGCCGGATTCCTTGATGCCGCCAAACGGCGCAACCTCAGTTGAGATGATGCCGGTGTTGAGCCCGACGATGCCGCACTCGAGCGCCTCGCTCACGCGCCACGCCCGTGCAAGATCGCGCGTGTAGAAATAGCCCGCGAGACCAAATTCGGTATCGTTCGCAAGGCGCAGTGCTTCGTCCTCGGATTTGAAGCGAAACAGCGGTGCGACCGGGCCGAACGTTTCCTCGCGCGCGACCATCATGGTGGAGTTGACCTCCGTCAGGATCGTCGGTTGAAAGAAGGTACCGCCCAAGGCGTGACGTGCGCCGCCGCAGGCGATGCGCGCGCCCTTTGCGACCGCATCGCTAATGTGCTCTTCGACCTTGGCGAGCGCGTGCGTGTCGATGAGGGGACCCTGGTCCGTGCGTCCGGCGAGCCCGTCACCCACGGCAAGTTCAGCAACCGCCGCCACGAGCTTGGTGACGAATGCATCGTAGATCGAGTCCTGCACGAGCAGGCGATTCGCACATACGCAAGTTTGGCCGGTATTGCGGTACTTGCTGGCGATGGCGCCCGCGACCGCCGCATCCAGATCGGCATCTTCGAACACGATGAAGGGTGCATTGCCCCCGAGTTCCAGCGACAGCTTCTTCAGCGTACTCACACATTGTGCCATGAGCTTCTTGCCCACCGCCGTTGAGCCCGTGAAGGTCAATTTGCGCACCGCGGGGTGCGAGGTCATCTCACCCCCGATCGCCGCGGAATCACCGGTGACGACACTGAAGACGCCAGCCGGTACGCCGGCGCGTGCGGCAAGCTCGGCAAGCGCGAGCGCCGAGTAGGGGGTCTGCATGGCGGGCTTACAGACAAAGGTGCAGCCCGCCGCGAGCGCCGGGGCCACTTTGCGCGTGATCATGGCCGCCGGAAAATTCCACGGCGTAATCCCGGCGACGACGCCGATCGGTTGACGCAAAACGAGGAT
>DATCBZ010000278.1:0-3006 GCA_036511555.1 Steroidobacteraceae bacterium | reverse complement strand
GGCCGCATCGGCCGCCGCAGCACGCGCCAACAAGGCGTCGATCTGCGCCTTGAGTTCGGCCTCAGCCTGCTGCATCCGCTGATAGCTCATCGCCTTGTGGCGCGAGGCGTTGGCCTTGATCTTGGTGCCGTCCACCGCAATCGTGCCCAGCTTCACCAACCCGCACTCGCGCGCGAGCTTCACCACTTGCACGAACAGTTCCGACAACTCCTGCAAATGCAGCGCCCGAAAGTCACAGAGCGTGCGGTGCGCCGGAAAGTTGCCCGCTGCCAGCACCCTGAACGCCACATCTTCGTACAGCTTTCGCGCCAGCTTGCGCGACGAGAACACGCCCGTGGCGTAGCCGTACACCAGCACCTTGACCATCATCACCGGATGGAACGGCTGGTTGCGCGGCCCGCCCGCGTCATAGCGCGCATGAAACGCGCTCAGATCCAAGCTGTCGACAGTGTCGCTAATGTAGTAGACCAGATGCCCTTCCGGCAACCAGTCTTGCAGCGCCTCCGGCAGCAACATCTGCTGTCTCGGCTCGTAGGGAAGATAGCTTGTAGTCATCGCTACTCAACGCATCGATCTGTCAACTCGATGACCTGCATTTCAACCTTCTGCCGCGCAGACTCCTAGCGTGCCCGGAAAGACGCGTCAAGCGCAGGCGTTTTGCTGCATTGCAGCCCTGTCGGCGACGACGCGCCGGCGCTTGGTATCCACAACCAGCCCGCTCAGGAATTCGGCGTCGTAGACTTTCAACAAATGAGGGTGGTGCCGCTGGACGTACGCGCGCACGCGGCCGTTGTCGTCGGAGATTGCCGCGAATTCGGCCATTGTTGCCCGGTCCCAGTGCCATCCGAAGCCCAGTTCGTCGAACGCGGCATTGAAGGCGTCGAGCTCGGCGTCAGCCGCGGTCCGCGTGGTCGTTTCAGGCAATTTCGGCATTTTGTACCTCCTAGCTCACGGCGTAATGAAGTCGCCGTCAATGCAAAGACTAGCCTGCTGCATACATAAAGTGTAGTAGTATTTTTTTGTGACTGCTATAAGCTATTACTTATGTAATGGAGTGCCGGATGAAGAACGTGACGCTGCGTCAATTGAAGGTTTTTCACACGGTCGCGCGGTTGCTGAGTTTTTCGCGCGCGGCCGAGGAATTGCACCTGACGCAGCCCGCGGTGTCGGCGCAGGTAAAGGAACTCGAAGGTCATGCGGGTCTCCCGCTGTTCGAGCGCATCGGCAAGAAGACCTACCTGACGGAACCCGGAAGGGCGCTATTGCTGCACAGCCACGCCATTCTGCAACAGCTTCACGACGCGGAGGAAACGCTGGCGCGGATGAAGGGCATCGCTGGCGGCCGACTGAATGTGGCGGTAATCAGCGCGGGTGATTATTTCTTTCCCAGGCTCCTCGCGCAATTCATGCGACAGCATCCTGGCGTGACGCTCAACCTGACCGTCCATAACCGCGAGGAGCTGCTGCACCGGTTGGCCGAGAACATGACCGATCTCGCCGTGATGGTGCGGCCGCCGCAGGGGCTCGATATCGTGAAACAGTCATTCGCGCCGCATGCCTATGTCATCGTGGCGTCTTCGTCGCATCCTTTGGCGGGCCGGCGGCGCATCGCGCTCGAGCGCATCTTGCGCGAGCGTTTCATCATCCGCGAGCGCGGTTCAGACACCTGGATATCGATGAACGAGGCGTTCGGCGACCGGATGCGCGATGTCGACGTGGCCATGGAAATCCGCAGCAACGAAACGATCAAGCAGGCCGTGATCGCCGGCATGGGAATCAGTTTCATATCCGAGCACGCGATCACCCAGGACATCCAGATGGGCAACCTGACCGTGCTGGATGTTGTCGGCTTTCCGGCGGAAAGGCACTGGTTCGTCGTGCATCGAAGCACAAAGCGTTTGCCGCCAGTGGCCGAGGCATTCAAGCAATTCCTGCTGGACGATGGAGCGCGATGGCTGGCGCAAACAATGCGCCGCGACCGTCGTTCCCGGGCCGCTAGCACCAATATTGCAAAGCAGCGTTGACGGCGCCTGATATATCACATACCTTATGTTGATCGGGGGAGTTCTGGCAGCCCGCAGGATAGCGGGTCCCGTCGCAGCCCGGAGGTCTGGCAGGCTGTGTCCACTCCCACCTAAGTCGTTGGCAGGCGCGGGTTCGCGTCTCGCTGGCGAGAGTGTGCCGTTTGGAGAATCTCATGGAACGAGTTGCCACCCACCCCGCTTTGAGCGCCGCGCGCAGCGTGCCTAATATAGCCACCGACGCCGCCACCCATGCTGCACCGCAGGAGATCGACGGCTTCCAGCTCGTCATCGACGCGCTGAAGCTCAATGGTATCGACACGATCTTCGGCGTGCCCGGCATTCCCATCACCGACCTCACGCGCAAGATGCAGAAGGAAGGGCTGCGCGTGATCTCGTTCCGGCACGAGCAGAACGCCGGTTATGCAGCGTCGATCGCCGGCTTCATGACGCAGAAGCCGGGCATCTGTCTCACCGTCTCCGCCCCCGGCTTCCTCAACGGCGTGACGGCGCTTGCCAATGCGACGATGAACTGCTTCCCGATGATCCTCATCAGCGGCTCGTCCGAGCGCGAAGTCGTCGACTTGCAGCAGGGCGACTACGAGGAGATGGACCAGCTCGCGATCGCCAGGCCGCATGCGAAGGCCGCGTTCCGCGTGCTGCACGCCGAGGACATCGGCGTGGGCGTGGCGCGAGCGATTCGCGCGGCCGTGTCGGGGCGACCCGGCGGCGTATACCTCGACCTGCCGGCCAAGCTGTTTCCGCAGGAGATCGACGCCGAAACGGGCAGGAACTCGCTGATCAAGGTAGTCGATCCGGCGCCGCGGCAGATCCCGGCACCGGATGCCGTGAAGCGCGCCGTCGATCTGCTGAAGAGTGCTGCGCGTCCGCTGATCATCCTCGGCAAGGGGGCCGCGTACGCGCAGGCCGATGCCGACATCCGCGCGCTGGTCGAGAAGACCGGCATCCCCTACCTGCCGATGTC
>DATCBZ010000277.1:0-11210 GCA_036511555.1 Steroidobacteraceae bacterium | reverse complement strand
TCGGCGGGATTCTTCAATACGTTGACGTCGAAGGCGAGCCGATAGAGCTGCAGCCGCGGCTCATCAGGTTTGTAGTCGTCTTCGCTGAAGAGCGAATGCAGAAGGTTCGCCCAATAATCGCCCTTCGGATAATAGGACACGAGGCGTTCGAACGAGCGCGTCTCGCATGCCTGATCCTTCAACGCGACGCAGCTCGCCATGATGGTTTTCAATGAGCGCTCTTTGGGGGTCTTGCCGGCTTTTATTTCCGCATCGACATAGTCGCCGACGTATTTCAAAGTCGCCTTGTGATCGCCTTTGAGGTAGTAAGCCTGTTCCAGGACTTCATTGATCTGGTCGTCGGCATAGCCACCTTTTATCGCGCGGGTGCCATAATCGATTGCCTTCGCGTAATCCTTGAGCGTGAGATTCAGGACCGCAAGCTCGCGCACCCGCGCCGGCACTTCAGACTGACTCACGAAATTGGAATTGACGACGGCCTCAAGATCCTTCTCCGCCGCGGCATAATTCTTCGCGTGCACATCGAGAAATCCCTGCATCTCATGCACCAGGAACTCGTCGTACGGGGATCTCTCCGGCAGCGCTTCGACTTCCCTTAGTTTCTGCGCGACGACATCGTATTTCTTGGCCTTCAGCGCTTCGCCCGCCGCCTTGAGGGGCTTGGCGGCGGCGCGGCTCGGTTGTGGCTTGCCTTGTGCAAAGGCAGAACTGGCCGGCGCCATTGCAATAAAGGCGGCAAGCGCGCCGCCAACGAGGAGCGCCGTAACCCCGGAAAATCTGTTCTTCATGCTGCCCTTCCGCAAAACCGACCAAGGTGGTGACGATACTTTACCCGGCCGTCGCGCATCAGGCTATTGATCCGAGAAATCGTTTATGCGCTGCCCGAACAGTGAGCGGCGCATGCATCGGACGCTGCTCAACATATCGCCATGCGTCGACCCAGGGGACGCCCTTGCGTTGACAGATGCCCGGCGGGCCCCGAACATCCGTGCACCGAAGACCTTCGCCTCCCACCACCAGAGAACTTGCATGGACCGACCGCTTGCGGGCGCTGCGCGCCATGATTGGACGCTTGCCGAGGTCGCGGCACTCTTTGCTACGCCGTTCGCGGATCTCGTTTACAACGCCCAGCGCGTGCATCGGGCTCATCACGAGCCGAACACGGTGCAGATGAGCACGCTCTTGTCGATCAAGACCGGCGCCTGCCCTGAGGATTGCGCCTATTGCCCGCAAAGCGTCCGCTACGACACCGGAATCGGGCGTGAGACGCTCATGGAATTGGATGCCGTGCGCGCGGCTGCAACACGCGCGCGCGCCGCCGGCGCCACTCGATTCTGCATGGGCGCAGCCTACCGTTCGCCCAAGAACAAGGATCTGGATCTGATCGTCGGCATGATCCGCGAGGTGCGCGCGCTCGGCCTTGAGACTTGCGCAACGCTTGGCATGCTGGCACCCGCCCAGGCGGCGCGCCTTGCCGAGGCGGGGCTTGATTTCTACAACCACAATCTGGATACCTCGGAAAACTTCTACCCCGAGATCATCTCGACGCACAGCTACCAGGACCGACTTGATACGCTCGCCGCAGTACGCCGCGCGGGTCTTAAGGTGTGCTGCGGCGGCATCGTCGGCATGGGCGAATCGGCCGAGGACCGCGCGCAACTGCTGCGGACGCTCGCAAATCTGCCCGAGCACCCCGAGAGCGTGCCGATCAACCAACTCGTGCCGGTGCCGGGAACGCCCCTCGCGGGCGCCGCGGCTGTCGATCCGTTCGATTTCGTGCGCACGATTGCCGTGGCGCGCCTGCTGATGCCGCGCGCGCAGGTGCGCCTGTCGGCGGGGCGCAGTGAAATGAGCGATGAACTGCAGGCGCTGTGCTTTCTCGCCGGCGCGAACTCCATTTTCTACGGCGAGAAGCTCTTGACGACGGGCAACCCCGACGTAGAGCGCGACCAGCGTCTGTTTGCACGCCTGGGCGTGAACGCCGGTGATCATGACGAGCGCCCGCGCGCAAACGCTTGAGCCAGCCCGGTGCGAGCCTGAGCGCGCGTTCCTAAAGGCCGATCGCCCCATCACTGCGATCTGCCGCGCTGCAAGCGCTTGGCAGCGGCGGCTCGCGACCCGGCCTCGCCCGGTCGCCGTCGACAGCGGCGACGGCGCATGACTCAGCCCGCGCACGGGGACCCCTCGCGCCTTGACGATGCGCGTGTGCGCTGCGCATTCGATCGGGCGAGTCGAACGTATGACGGCGCAGCCGTGCTGCACGAACGCGTTCGCAATGAGCTTCTGGAGCGACTGCCTTTATTCAAACTGCAGCCGGCGATCGTCCTGGATTTGGGAGCAGGCACCGGTCATGGAGCGCGCGCCTTGCGCGCTGCGTACCGCGGCGCGCTCGTGATCGCGCTCGATGCGGCGCCGGGCATGCTGCGCGAGGCGCGCCGCCGTAGCGGCGTCTTTAGAAAATTTGCGCGTGTTTGCGCCGGCGCAGCGCAGCTGCCCCTCGCGAGCGCGAGCGTCGACCTCATCTTCAGTAACCTCATGCTGCAGTGGTGTAACGATCTTAAGCAGCCGCTCGCCGAAGTGCGGCGCGTGCTCAAGCCCGGCGGTCTTTTCGCCTTCAGTACCTTCGGCCCCGACACGTTAAAGGAGCTGCGCGCCGCCTGGGCAGCGGCGGACGGCGCGAGCCACGTCAATCGCTTTCTGGATCTGCACGATGTGGGTGACGCCCTCGTGCGAGCGGGCTTTGCCGAACCGGTTCTGGATGTCGAGCGGACTGTCCTTGCTTACCGCGACGCGCTTGCGCTGATGCACGACTTGCAAGCACTGGGTGCGCGCAACGCCACCAACGGGCGGCCGCGCGGCCTCACCGGCCGCGGCCGTATGGATAAAGTGCGCGCTGCCTACGAAGCATTCAGGCGCGGCGAACACTTGCCCGCAAGCTTCGAGGTGCTGTACGCGACAGCGTGGGGCACGCAGCCTGCGTCGGGCGCAGCCCTCATCGATGGTGAAGCCCGCATTCCGGCAAGTGCGATCCGCCGGCGCACATGAGCATGCTCGCGCGCGGTGTGTTCGTGACCGGCACCGATACGGGGGTCGGCAAGACCGTGCTTGCCGCAGCGCTGGTTCGCACACTGGTACGGCAGGGCCTGCGGGTCGCGGCGATGAAGCCGATCGCATCGGGCGCCGACTCCACTGCAGCGGGCCTGCGCAACGCGGATGCACTGATCCTCGCGCAGGCAGCGAACGTCGCAGCCGCCTACTGCACTATCAATCCCTATTGCTTTGCGCCGGCGATCGCGCCGCATCTGGCCGCGCGCGAGGCAGGAGTTGTGATTGACACGGCGCTCCTGTGCGAGCGCTTTCGTGAGCTTGCGGATCGTGCCGATTGCGTGGTCGTCGAAGGCGCCGGCGGCTGGTTAACACCCATCGGGCCTGCGCAGACGATGGCCGACGTGGCGGCGGCGTTATCTTTACCCGTGGTGCTCGTCGTCGGCTTGAAGCTCGGTTGCCTCAACCACGCGCAGCTGACGGCGCGCGCGCTCGCTTCTCATGCCGCAGGCGTTCGCGGCTGGGTCGGGAATTCGATTGACCCTGAATACGACCGACGAGCAGCTAACATCGCCACGCTCGAAAATCTCCTCAAGGAGCCTGCCACAGCGATTGTATCGTTCGCGTCACAGAGGCCCGAAGAGCTTGAGCTGGCGCCCCGGGCGGCAAGGCTGCTCGCGGGTCTTTCGGCATGAGTTCCGGTGACGAACTCGCGTGGATGTGTAAAATCCTGTAAACCGCCGTCTGCCATTTTAAGAATCACGTGTGCCCGGTCCTTACGCGGCGCATTTTCCAAGGTCGCAATGATGATCCGCCACCAAAACAGCAAGCTCGCCGCCGCCGCCGCCGTCCTCTTGCCGCTCGCCGCCCCGGTGCGCGCCGATTCGGGCTGGGGACTTCTCAACCTGACGCCGGGGGTGACGGACATCAGCCGCAAGATCTACGCCTTGCACATGGAGGTGTTCTGGATCTGCGTTGCGATCGGGGTCGTCGTCTTCGGCTGGATGATCTGGTCGCTGATCGCCTTCAGGAAGTCGAAGGGCGCGGTCGCCGACACCACTCTCGTGCACAACACGCGGGTTGAGATCATCTGGACGGCGATCCCGGTCTTCATCCTCATCGCCATGGCCGTTCCGGCGGCACGCACTCTGGTGGATATTGAGGACACGAGGAATACGGAGCTCACTATTAAAGTGACCGGCTTTCAGTGGGGCTGGAACTACGACTATCTCGATGACGGCGTCAACTTCTACTCGCGGCTCGACCGCCCGAGCGACGCGGCGCGCCAGTTGAATTCCGGTATCGATCCGAGCTCGGTGCCGAACTACCTTCTGAGCGTCGACCATCCCCTGATCGTGCCGTCTGGCGTGAAAGTACGCCTCCTGATCACCGGCGCCGACGTCATTCATTCCTGGTGGGTGCCCGCCTTTGGTCTGAAGAAGGACGCGATCCCCGGCTTCGTCAATGAGCTCTGGTTTCGGGTCGATCCGGACAAGACCGGCGTGTACCGCGGCCAGTGCGTGGAACTCTGCGGACGCGATCATGGCTTCATGCCGATTGTCGTCGATGTACGCAGCAAGGCCGATTTCAGCGCATGGCTGAAGACGACGGCGGCACAGCAGAGACAGGCCGCCCAGAAAGCGCCCGCGGCAATATCCGACGCGGGCTGAACAGAGAGATCACGAACATGGCTTACGCACAAGTCGCCGTCGCGCACGACGATCATTCAACGCACGCTGACCACAAGCCGCACGGCTGGCGCCGCTGGGTCTACGCCACCAATCACAAAGACATCGGCACGATGTATCTCATCTTTGCCGCCCTGATGTTTTTCTTCGGCGGCCTGCTCGCCATGGCCATTCGCCTGGAGCTGTTCAAGCCCGGGCTGCAGTTCTTCGATCCGCTGTTCTTCAACTCGCTGACCACGATGCATGCGCTGCTCATGATCTTTGGCGCGATCATGCCCGCCTGGACCGGGCTTGCGAACTGGCAGATCCCGATGCAGGTCGGCGCGCCTGATATGGCACTGCCGCGCCTGAATAACTTCAGTTTCTGGATCCTGCCGTTCGCGTTTATCCTGCTGCTGTCGACTTTCTTCGTGCCGGGCGGCGCGCCCGCCGGCGGCTGGACCATGTACCCGCCGCTCATGCTGCAGGGCGGTGCGTCCTTTCCGATGACGATCTTTGCGATTCACCTCATGGGCGCCTCGTCGATTCTGGGCTCCATGAATGTGATCGTGACGATCCTCAACATGCGCGCGCCTGGCATGACGCTGCTGCGCATGCCGCTCTTTGTGTGGTCGTGGCTCATTACCGCCTACCTACTGATTGCGGTCATGCCGGTACTCGCAGGCGCGGTCACCATGCTGCTGACGGACCATTTTTTCGGCACCACCTTCTTCACCGCCGCCGGCGGCGGCGACCCGGTGATGTTCCAGCATATCTTCTGGTTCTTCGGTCATCCGGAGGTCTACATTCTCATCCTGCCCGCCTTCGGCATCGTCTCCGAGATCATTCCGACCTTCTCGAGGAAACCGATCTTCGGCTACGAGGCGATGGTGTACGCGATCGCGTCGATCGCATTCCTGTCGTTCATCGTGTGGGCGCATCACATGTTCACGGTCGGCATGCCGCTTGCGGGACAACTGTTCTTCATGTTGACGACCATGCTCATTGCGATACCCACCGGTGTGAAAGTCTTCAACTGGTGCGCGACCATGTGGAAGGGCTCGATCACCTTCGAGCCGCCGATGTTGTTTGCGCTGTCGTTCCTGTTTCTGTTCACGATCGGCGGCTTCTCGGGCGTCATGCTCGCAATCGTGCCGGCTGACTTCCAGTATCAGGACACCTACTTCGTCGTCGCACATTTTCACTACGTGCTGGTCCCGGGCGCGGTATTCGGCATCATCGGCGGCGTCTACTATTGGTTGCCGAAGTGGACCGGGAAGATGTACGACCTGAGGCTTGGCACATGGCATTTCTGGCTGTCGACGATCTTCGTGAACGTGCTGTTCTTCCCGCAGCACTTCCTCGGGCTCGCCGGCATGCCGCGCCGCATCCCCGACTACGCCGTGCAGTTCACCGACTGGAACATGGTCTCCTCGATCGGCGGCTTTGGCTTTGGTCTGTCGCAGCTCCTGTTCCCGTATCTCATCTGGAAGTGCATCAAACACGGCACGCCGATCGGCAACCGCGCCTGGGAAGGCGCGCACGGTCTGGAGTGGGAACTGCCCTCACCGGCGCCTTATCACTCCTGGCAAACCCCGCCGTCCGAGGCGGTACTGGCGCACGCCGCCGTGCATTGAAACGCGTGAATGCCGTGGTCATGACCGATCAGGATGCCATTGAGCGCAAGCGGCGCATCCGCCGCTCAGCCCTCCTGTGGGGCGGCATCGCGCTTGCGTTCTATCTCGGCTTCATGGTGCTGGCGGTCGTGCGCAGTTTGCGATGAATACACCGCCGCGAGTGCGCACGCATCGAGGGCTTACGCTGAAGCTCCTCGGCATTGCGTTTGGCAGTTTCGCCTTTGGCTACGCGCTTGTACCCTTCTACAACGTGCTCTGCTCCATCACTGGCCTGGGTGATCAGACCGTGCTCGCGCGCCGCGCGGTGGTGGTCGAGAAACCCGATCTCACCCGCACCATCACCGTCGACTTCATGGCCGAGCTGCCGGGCGTGGGCAGCTGGGCATTCCGGCCCCTGCAGCGTTCCATTCAGATTCATCCGGGCAAGCTCTACTCTGCCGCATACTTCGCGCAGAACCTCACCGGCCATGACATCGTGGCGCAGGCGGTGCCGAATGTCTCGCCTTCAAAGGCCGCCGCCTACTTTCACAAGACCGAGTGTTTCTGCTTCTCGCCGCAGCGTTTTGCCAAGGACGAGCAGAAGACCATGCCGGTGCGCTTCATCGTCGATCCGTCACTGCCGACTTACCTTGACCGGATCACGCTGTCGTACATGTTCTACGACGATTCAACTCACGTCGGTGCGAAGCTGACGCCAACGACCAACAGGAATTGATATGGACCTGGCACATCCCCAAGACGCCAACAAATACTACATACCGACGCCAAGCCCATGGCCGATCGTCGGCGCGGTGTCGCTGTTCACGATCATGCTGGGCGCCATCTGCTATTTGAATGACGTCGCCGGCGGCTGGGTGTTCCTGCCGGGCGCCGCACTCATCACCTTCATGTTCGTGGGCTGGTTCTCGACGGTCATCAACGAGAGCCAGCACGGCACCTTCAACACCCAGGTGGACCGCTCATTTCGCATGGGCATGATGTGGTTCATCTTCTCCGAGGTCATGTTCTTTGCAGCATTCTTCGGCGCGCTCTTCTACGCGCGGCGCTTCGCGGTACCGTGGCTCGGCGGCCAGGGCGTCAAGCTCTTCAATCCGATCGTGCTGTGGCCCGGATATGAGAGCCACTGGCCGACGAACGGTCCGGGGCACGTCGGCGGCAAAGCGGATTCAACTTTTGAGACCATCCACGCGTTTGGGATTCCGGCGCTCAATACGGCCATTCTGCTGACGAGCGGCCTGACGGTGACGATCGCCCATCACGCGCTGCGCGCCGGCAAGCGCCCGGTGCTCACCGTGTTCCTCGCACTGACGTTTATCTTGGGCTTTACATTCGTGTTTCTGCAGGCGCACGAGTACGGTGAGGCCTACAAGGATCTGGGACTGCGCCTGTCGACCGGCGTCTACGGCTCGACGTTTTTCATGCTGACGGGCTTTCACGGCCTGCACGTGACGATCGGCGCGATCATGTTGCTCGTCATTTGGCTGCGCGTGCTGCGCGGCCATTTCACACCGAATCATCACTTCGCCTTCGAAGCGGTGTCCTGGTACTGGCACTTCGTCGATGTCGTCTGGCTCGGGCTCTTTATCTTCGTCTACTGGCTCTAACAGGCCGCCTCAGTGCCGCCCCATGGGATCAACCCCGTGGGGCGCGATGAGGCCCGCGTACCACGCGACCATCAAGAGCACGAAGAGCGCAATCGATAGTCCGATCCGCCAGCTGAGCGCCCGCAGGACGCGACGCGAGTCGCCGGCGCCGCGCACGAGATGCCAGAGTGCCGATCCCAGGCTCAAAACGATCACGGCAAATACGCCGATGACGATGATGGGCAGCAAGGATTTCATAGACCGATGATCTTACCCCAGCGCTCGGCTCATCTTCTGGTGGCGCCTGCATGGCCACTGACGCTGCTCACCGTGGTGCTGTGCGTCGCCTTCGTGGGGCTGGGCCGCTGGCAATGGCAGCGCGGCGACCTGCGGCAAGCCGAGTGGGATGCATTCGCGCAGGGAGCGGATCAGGTGCTGCCGCTTGGTGCGCAGAAGCTCGCAGCCCTGCCACGTTTTGCGCACGTGTCGGTGCGCGGGCGCCTGCGGGCGGACCGGCAGTTCCTGCTCGACAATCGCACCCACGCCGGCAGCGCGGGCTACGAAGTGCTGACGCCACTTGAACTTGCCGACGGCCGTGTGCTGCTGGTTGATCGGGGCTGGGTGCCATTTACCGGCTACCGTGCGGTGTTGCCCAACACCTCGTTCACGCCTGCCGATGCGACGACGATTGTCGGCCGAGTCGATGAGCTGCCCAGCGCCGGACTTGCGTTTGGCCGCACGGCGCCGGCGGTTGCCGGAGGCTGGCCCAAGCTTACGACCTATCCGCATATTGAAGACCTGTCGGCTGCGTTCGGCAGTGCGCTCGCGTCCCGAATCATTCTGCTTGATCCGCACGCCGCTGACGGTTATGTGCGCGACTGGCAGCCGCCGGGCCTCGCGCCGGCGCGTCACTGGGCCTACGCGATCCAGTGGTGGGGTTTCGCCGCGACGCTGATCGTACTGTGGGTCGTGCTGGCGGTGCGGCGCGCGCGGCTTAGCGCATGAGCGCGTCGCTCGAGGAAATCCGCGCCCGCAACCTGCGCACCGTGGCGCTGTTGGCGGCGCTGTTTCTGGTGCCGCTGCTGCTCGCGTTCTTCATGTACTACGGCGGCTCTTGGCGGCCCCTTGGGCACACCAATAATGGCGAGCTCATTCTGCCGCCACGCGCACTGCCGCCGGCAAGCAGCGCCTACCCAGCCGGCAGCTTCGCGCACGGCTGGTCGCTCGTCTATATCGGCGACGGCGCTTGCAACGCCGCGTGTAGAAATGCACTGCTGGTCATGCGCCAGACGCAGCTTGCATTGAATAACGACATGAGCCGCGTGCGGCGCGTATTTGTGGCCACCGGAACTGCGCGCGACGAGGAGTTTCTCGCGCGCGAGCACGCCGGCCTCATCGTCATCCCCGCCGCCGCTGATGCCGCAGCAGCGCTCATCGCGCAGTTCCCGGCAACGGATCGCGCCGACACCATTTTCATCGTCGACCCGCTCGGGAACCTCATGGAGCGCTTCGATGCGCGCACCAACCCAAAAGGTCTGCGCGAAGACTTAACCAAGCTCCTGAAGCTCTCGCACATCGGCTGAGCGATGATGCTTGCGCCGCTCATCCGCAGGCTGGCCTTGATTGGGCTCGTGCTGTGTTTCGTCGTCGTCGTGCTGGGCGCTTATGTGCGCCTGACGGCTGCGGGACTTGGCTGTCCGGATTGGCCGGGATGTTATGGCGCACCGACACCCCTGGGCATCAATACGGATGCGAGCGCGCAGGCGCAGTTCCCGGCGACACCCGTCAATGTCGGCAAGGCCTGGCGCGAGATGACGCATCGCTACGCCGCCGGGACGCTGGGGCTCATCATAGGAACCCTGGCCGGCCTTGCGGCGACAGCGCGCGGCCGACGCATGATTGGTGTGCGTTTTGCCTGCGCGCTGCTTGCGATCCTGATTCTGCAGGCAAGCCTTGGGATGCTGACCGTGACGCTGCGGCTGACGCCGCTCATCGTGACGCTGCATCTCATTTTCGGTATGACGACGCTCGCACTTTTGGGCTGGCTGTGGCTCTCGATGCAAACGCCTGCGCGGGGTGTGTCAGGCGCGGAGCCTGCGCAAATGCCGCGCCGGCTCGCGTTGGCGGCGCTCATCGTGCTTGCCATGCAGATCGCGCTCGGCGGCTGGACCAGCAGCAACTACGCGGCGACCGCATGTCCTGACTTTCCGACCTGCCAGGGGCATTGGTGGCCCGACACCGATTACGCTCACGCGTTCGTGCTGTGGACGGGGCTTGGCATCGATTACGAGGGCGGCGTGCTCGCAGGGCCCGCACGAGTCGCCATTCAGCTCACGCATCGCCTTGGCGCCTGCGCCGTGACACTCATGCTCCTGCTGGCAGCGGCTGTCACGTTAAAAACCTCGGCGGCGCGCGCAACACGGCGCGCCGCATGGCTGGTACTGGCGTTTCTCGCGCTGCAGCTCGTCATCGCGGTTGCCATGGTCGAGCGCGGCTTTCCCCTCCTGCTCGCAACCGGCCATAACGCCGGAGCCGCGCTCTTGTTGCTCGCAACGATCGGGCTGTTCCGAGCGGTGAGTCCCCGGCCCCACGAGCCCCAAGGGTCTGGCAGTTGACGATCTGCTACGCTCGCGGCCCCTTTCGGCGGACGCCGTTCCGGCGGCAATGACCTTGGCCACTCGCTCTGAATTCGCACCGGCCCGCCGCGCTGTGTGGCAGGACTACCTTGAGCTCACCAAGCCCAAGGTGGTTGCGCTCATCGTATTCACAGCCATCGTCGGTACGCTGCTCGCAAGTCCCGGCCTGCCGCCGTTCGCCGCGCTCGTGTGGGGAAATCTTGGAATCGCCTGTGCCTCCGCCTGCGCGGCTGTCATCAATCATGTGCTCGACCGGCGCATCGATGAGCAGATGGGACGCACGCGCGGCCGGCCGCTGCCCACCGGGCGTCTCACCGAAACACGTGCGCTCGTGTTCGCCGCGATCTTGGGCGTCACGGCCATGACAATCCTAAGCTGGAAGGTCAATCTTCTGACTGCGGAGCTGACGTTCTGCTCGCTGATCGGCTACGCGGTCGTCTATACCGTGTGGCTGAAGCGCGCGACGTCGCAGAACATTGTCATTGGCGGCGCCGCCGGCGCTGCCCCACCGGTGTTGGGCTGGGTGGCGGTCACCGGACACGTCGACCCGAACGCGCTCCTCCTCTTCCTCATTATTTTTGCGTGGACGCCGCCGCACTTCTGGGCGCTCGCGATCGCGCGCCGCGATGACTATGCGCGCGC
>DATCBZ010000276.1:0-8494 GCA_036511555.1 Steroidobacteraceae bacterium | reverse complement strand
TCTTGCGGATAGACGCTGGCACCGACGCTGACGCTGATCAGAAGCTCGCGTTCCTGGATCAGTAGCGGCTTCTGAAACGCGCACACGAGTGCACCGCCGGCGCGCGCGATTTCCTCAACGCTGCCGGCTCGCTCGAGGATTACCGTGAATTCGTCACCGCCCAGACGCGCGGCGAATCCGCCAAGTTCGGTGGCCTGCCGCAGCCGCTCGGCAATTCCCTGCAGCACGAGGTCGCCAAACGCATGGCCCATGCTGTCGTTGATGTTTTTGAAGTTATCGAGATCGAGAAAGAACACACCGACGAGCGTGTTGTCGCGCGCGGCATTCTTGAGTGAAATATTGAGATAGGACAGAAGCTGTCGGCGATTCGGCAGGCCGGTAAGCGAATCATGCTCGGCAAGATGCTGCAGCTGGCGCGTGCGCTCATCGACGCGCGCCTCGAGGTGCCCTTGGTACTCGAGCGTGGTCGCCTGTGCCGCTGCGAGGCGGTCCGCCATTTGATTGAAAGACAGCGCCAGCCCATCGAGTTCCTTAAGTCCGCCGCGTGCCACGCGCGCATCAATGTCGCCGTTTGCGAGGCGCGCGGTGGTGGCCATGAAAGTGCGGATCGGAGCTGCAATGCTGCGCACGGTGGCGACTGAAATGAAGAGCAGCAGGAGCATCACCGCGGCGCTGATCACGCCGATGATGGTGCGCTCATTACCGCCATGTCGGACCGCGGTCGTCGTGGTCGTCGTCGTCGTGGGGGCAATGCTGTGGCGCACGGGCGCTGCGATGGGTGCCGCTTGCTGCACGGCCCTGACCGCTTTGCTCGCGGCGGCCTTTTGGAAAGCCGCGACGGCATCTTTTGCAGCGACAGCTGCGTCCGCGGCGGCGCGCTTGCGGGCGGCTTCTGCGATCGTGCGCGCGGCTGACGAGAAATCCTCCGCGTCTTTCTCAAATGCGCTGAGCGCATGCGTCGTTTGCTCATCAAGCGTCGCAAGCTGGGCTCTGCTCGCCAACACTTGTGCGAGCTCTTCCTGCAGATGCTTGACCCAGTCATCGCCCTGAGAGGCAGCGAGGGTCTTCGCGTTCTGTTCCAGCGTCGTCTCGAGCCGCAGCTGACTTTGCGCAAGCCCATCGAGCATGGCGGCGTCGTAGCCGCCAGCGGCGGTCAGCTGCTCCGAGCGGCGGCGTACATCATCAAGGTCGCGGCCGAGCGAGATCAGCGATTGTCGCGCGATGACGCGGCCGAATATTTTCCAGCTGCCGTCCACCGAGCCTTGCATGCGCTTGTCGATAGTTTCGAAGCGCTCCCAGTACTCAGTGACCATGCTGCGTCGCGCGTCCGAGTCGCGCACGACCTCCTCACCATCGCGGTGCAGTGCGATTGCGCGAGCCGCAAGCCTTTTGAGTGTTGCGTGGTTAGTCGACACGTCAGCTTTCGCCACGAAGGCGGTGAGCTCCTCTTGCAGGCGCTGCGTGGCGCTGCGCAGCAGTTCGTTGTTTGCGGCATTGGCGGCTTCGCCGCGCCGCTCGATGGAGCGTTCGAACTCGACGGCCGCCGCCAGCAGCAGCTCGTCGCGCGCTGGTGCGAATACGGGTATTGGGATGGATACTGGCGCGGTGGCGATGACCGGCGCGACCACCGCTTCGGGTTCCTTCACGGGGATCGGGGGCGGAGCTGAATGCACCGTCGTCGTCTGAATGACCGAAACGCCGTGCTCGACGATCAGATTCGCCGCCACGGCCAGAAGCGCGACGGCTACAAATGCGATCCCGAGACGAGCCGCAATACCGGGGCGAAAAACTGGATGCTCGAGCAGCGTTTGCAGTGGACGGCGCAGCGCGAACCAGGACGATAGTCCGCGTACGATCCAGCCACTGCGATTTGGTAGTCCGCCCAAGACAGCCCCCTGCCGCCTGTGATGCTCGTACCTTTTGTACTGGTCTTCGGCGCCGGGCGTTGTGACGGAAACAGCAGGCTGCACATGTTTGCGCACATCAGTGTTTTGCGAAGCGTAAGCGTAGCCATGAGGCGTGCGGTGAATTTAATATGATGTGATCGCCGTCGCGGTATTTAAGCCTTTTTGCTGCTCGGGCAGGCTTTGCCGTTGGCGATCGGGACTGCCCGTTTCGACGCCATACAGTAGCCGTAAGCTCCGATCCCTGGATGGACGCCGCCGCAGCGCCGGCCCTATCCTCGCCAAAATAGCTTGCTTGGAGCGCAAGGTTCTTCCTCAAACATGACGCACGCGCTGACAGTCGCGCCGGCCGAGGTCAGCCCGGACCGCGGCCCCAAATGGACCTACGTGGTAGCGGTTCGCGTGCTGTGCGAATTTACGGCGAAAGCAGGCGATCTTGACCGCCGTTTCACGCCGTCACCGTCGGCGGAGGAGGGCACCGCCGGTCACCGCATTGTCGCTGCGCGGCGTGGTGCAGATTACGAGCGCGAAATATCTCTTAAGAGCGATTACGGCTCACTGCGCGTGCGCGGCCGAGCCGACGGCTATGACGCGCGCACGAATCAGCTCGAGGAGTTCAAGACCTACCGCGGCGACTTGAGCTTGATGCCCGTCAATCATCGGGCCCTGCACTGGGCGCAGCTGCGCATCTACGGATGGCTATTGTGTCAGGAGCGCAGGCTAAGCGCGGTGACGCTTGCGCTTGTGTACTTCAATCTTGCAACCGAGGAGGAGAGCGTTCTTACCGAAGTGCAATCCGCGCGTGTCTTGGAGCTGCACTTCGGCGAACATTGCCAGCGTTTTGTTGAGTGGGCTCAATCGGAGTCCGTGCATCGGCGCAATCGCGATCACGCGCTGAGCATGCTGCGCTTTCCCTATGCGGAATTTAACTCAGGCCAAAGGCAGCTTGCCGCAGCCGTGTTCCGCAATGTCCGCGACGGGCGTCGCCTGCTTGCTCAGGCCCCCACCGGCATCGGCAAGACCATGGGCACGCTGTTTCCGGCGTTGAAGGCGATGCCGGCGGCGCGGCTCGATAAGATCTTTTACCTGGTGGCAAAGACATCGGGGCGCGCTTCGGCGCTCGACGCACTCAGTCGCGTACGCGCAGCGAACGCGGATCCGCCGCTGCGGATCGTCGAACTCGTGGCGCGCAGCACGGCGTGCGAGTACCCCGAAAACAGCTGCGATGCGGCGGGCTGCCCGCTTGCGCGCGGTTTCTACGATCGTTTGGCCGCGGCGCGCGCGGAGGCGATGACGCGCGGCTCCCTGGATAGCGCTTACGTGCGTACGCTTGCGCGTAAGCATTCGCTCTGTCCGTATTATTTGACACAGGAGCTGGCTCGGTGGAGCGATGTAGTCATCGGTGACTACAACTATTACTTCGATTTGCACGCGATGCTTTACGGTTGGACGCTAGCGCAGGGCTGGCGTGTCGCCGTACAGGTTGATGAGGCTCACAACCTTCTGGAGCGGGCGCGCAGCATGTACACGACTCGCCTCGAGCGCGGCGCTCTCGAGATGGTGCTGCGCACGGCTCCCGCGCCGCTCCAAAAATCATTGCAAGCTGTAAGTCGCGCCTGGCAGGAACTCGTGCGCAGGCAGGACAGCGGCTATCAAGTCTATGACCATATCCCGGCAGAGCTGCTGCGCTCACTTGAAGAGTTCGCCACCAGCGCGAGCACGTATTTGAGCGAAAATCCGCGGCGTCAGGCTGACGAGCTCGTGGATTTCTTTTTTGCCACTGCGCGTTTCTGCCGCCTGGCAGCTGGACTTGATGCCGGAACGCTCTTTGAAATTAGTAAAGCGGCAGGCGAGGATTCTGCGCCGCGCGCCAAAACAGGTTCGGTGCTCTGCATACGCAATGTGCTGCCGTGCCGGCACCTCGCGCCGCGTTTTGCGGCGGCGCACGCCGCGGTCCTGTTCTCTGCGACTCTGGCGCCGCACGATTTCTACCTCGATGTGCTCGGCTTGCCGCGAGAAACCTGCCGCCTGAATGTGCGCTCGCCATTTCACGCCGAGCAGCTGAAAGTGAAGCTTGTACCGTCGGTCTCGACGCGTTTGCGTGATCGGGGCCGTTCGCTCGCTCCAATCGCGGCGCTTATCGCCGCACAATTTCGCAGGCAACCCGGAAATTATCTTGCATTCTTCAGCAGCTTTGAATATTTGGATGCCGTCGCCGCGCATGTCGCTGCGCACCCCGACATTGAGATTTGGAAGCAATCACGCCAGATGCGGGAGATCGAGCGCGATGCGTTTATTGCACGCTTCGTTGCCGAGGGCCGAGGCATCGGCTTTGCCGTGCTCGGCGGCGCCTTTGCCGAAGGCATCGATCTACCGGGCCGGCGACTCGTCGGCGCCTTTATAGCAACGCTCGGGCTACCACCGGTCAATTGCGTCAATGAAGAAATCCAGCGTTGCATGAGCACGAAGTTTGGCGTCGGCTACGAATATACCTATCTCTATCCGGGCATTCAGAAAGTGGTACAGGCGGCCGGGCGTGTGATTCGCGCGCCTTCTGATCGCGGCGTGCTTTATCTCATTGATGACCGTTTCAGCCGGTCTGAAGTGCGCGCACTGCTTCCCGACTGGTGGCGCATCAGTGAGGTCGCGTAGCTTCCTTATTTTTGAGATAGATGATCTCGCCAAGGACGGCCGTCACGAGTAGAGCAAGATTTGAGACCAGGAACACCCAGTTGTGCAGCAGATAACTGTAGATAGCGAATCCGGTCGATGCACTGAGCTGGCCGATGAAAAGCCAGCGCGATACGCCTTGCGCGCTGCGCGTGCGCCATTGCGTGAAGACTTGCCGGCCAATGGTCGCGAGCAACACGGCCGAACTGACCCAGCCGATGAGATCGATGGATTTCATACTTTAGTCTTGTAACAAACGCCAAACTTATACAGCGTGTGCAAGCTCTGCACACGGCAAATGGCCAGCATCAAAAGCGCAGCGAGCCCGGAGGCTCGCTGCGCTGGGGTTGATCTTCGACGCCTGACGGCGAATTTTGCTGCGTGGCCGATCTAGTGCGGCGGCTGACCGGGGTTGGCCGGATTGCCAGGGTTTGCAGGATTAGATGGAGCGGCGGGGTTTACCGGATTGCCAGGGTTCGCCGGGTTCATCGGGTTCGCAGGGGTCGACGGAAGCGCCGGGTTTTGCGGATTACCTGGGTTGGCAGGATTACCAGGGCTTGACGGCGTTGACGGATACGTCGGGTTGGGTGGTGATCCGGGCTCTACCGGACTTGCAGGATTGGTCGGCATTGGTGATCCGGGCGATGCGATCACGCCGCCAGGCTGCGAAGTTCCCGGTGACGTCACGCCTCCGGGAGCGACGGCGGTTCCAGTTCCGCCGGTGCTTGTGCCTCCCGTGCCAGCGGTTGCACCCGTGCTACCGGTCCCAGTGCCCGCGGCACCGGAACTGCCTGCGGCAGCTCCGCCACCGCCTGGGCCTTTCTGCGCCCAGGCACCGCCGCTTACAAGCATCGCCGCGACGAAGATAGTTGCGAGTGTTGACTTCTTGCTCATGGAATAATCCTCAACAATGAATGAAGTTGAAGACGCAAGCGGTGTGCCCGAGATCAATCGCCACGGCGTCACGCTCGCCGTTCATCCAGATGAAAACCCTAGATGGATTAAAAGCTGTGCGCGCGTTCGCGGTCAAATCAAGTGCGAGGTGTCGCTTTGCGCTGGGACCTCAAGAGCCTGCGGCTCGAGCGCCTCCAGCGAGGCCTCAACTTCCTGCTCGGCCTCGAGCCAATCATCCAGTTCGTAACCAGGAGCGAGCCGCGGCGCTCGGGCCGCAAAATAAGCAATATCCGCGATCAAACGGCGTTTTGCTTCGGCGTCATCAACCTTGAGGTGAGCCGCGGGCTGAGTCTTTAATTTCATATCGGAGTAGATTCCCATCCTGCGGCGATGAAAATCATAAGCCATTCTCATGATTCCCAGTCTCGTGTAGGACGAAAGCGCATTCGGGCTCGTGAGAGCAATGTATCAATGCCGTGCTCAAGAGCAAAATGCACCGGTCAAGCCCCGCTTCGTACGGGTCATTCTATGTCCCAGCTCGACACGCGAAGGCGCGGGCGCAGTTGCCGCGCCCAAAGCCGTAGCGCTTACGGGCCATGGCGGCGCGCCCGGTTGACATCCGCGAGGCACTGATGGACGCGTGGTAAAATTTTGTATGGCACCGCGCGTCGCAAACGTTTGGCCCGTTGCGATGAGCGTAAGCAGGTGGTCGACGCGTGATCCGGTAGCCGCCGCAGAACTATCGCTATTCGTGTGGCGCGCGCCATGAAGCGCTGGTTTATGTGTTGGGCCCTCGCACTGTCGCTCCTGCAGGCATGCGCGCTCATGCCGCAGCATCGAGTGGAGTCGGACATGGTGGGAGGAGATTCTTCCACTCTTATATATGTAGCTCGGCGCGGTTGGCACATGGATGTTGGTTTTCGAGTCCTCGACCTTGCTCCGCCGCTCGCTGCGGTGGCCGCAGACTTTCCGCATGCCCAGTACCTTTTTTTTGGATTTGGCGACCGCCGCTATTTGGTCTCGGGGCATAAGAACTTCCCGAACATGCTCGCCGCGCTATGGCCGGGTGCTGCGATGGTGCTGGCGACAGCCCTTGACGGGACCCCTGAGGAGGCATTTGGTGCACAAAATGTGATTCGGTTGCGCGTTCCCGTCATGCAGGCGCAAGCGGGACAGGAATTCGTTTGGGACTCTTTGGTGAAGGAAAATGCGACGCTGCACGTCTACGCTGATGGGCCCTATGCAGGCAGTCTCTATTACCGTGCGATCCCAACGTACTCCGCAGTGCACACGTGCAACACGTGGATAGCCGAAGCTCTTGGGGCAACCGATCTCCCGGTCCATAGCCGGGGGGTCGTGTTTGCGGCACAGCTTTGGTCGCAACTCAGCGGCATCGCCGCAGCACGCTTAGCCGCTGTTAGACCAGCGGCGAGCGCACACAGATCTGAATCAAGGCCCGATGCGGCGACGAGACCTTTTGCGCTGCCGCGGAATTAGTTACAAGGCGGCTTAGTTCCGTCTTGGCACACAATCGTCGTCTTGGAGCCGTCTTCCGGTACGATCACGGTGGTGGTGTGCTGGGGCGCCGGCGGACTGCTGCTGCTGATGCAACCCGTCAGAGCCGGAATCAGGATTAACACGCTTGCTAGAACCTTCATAGTGACTTTCCTCAGATGAATCGCACCGCCACAGCTAGTGCTTACGGATCCCATAGTGAACGCGGCTGCATCGCGGCGGTTCCCGCCGGGTCGGTAAAAGGAGGTCAGCGCACGCGGTTCGAGCGCGCGAATTGACGGCAGTGTTCGAGATATGCAGCCTCATGGCTCACCATGAGGCTTACGACACTGGACCAGGGCCATGACGGTGCGTCGAGTCGCTTGGATCGGTTGCGAGTCAGTAAATGGTGCCATGCCTTGCGCGCGGCGCCGTCCAGTTGGCGCGCATGAGCCGAACCCACGACACCGGCGAGGAAGCGCGCGGCGTTGACCGCCTCGGAGCGTGTGAGCAGGTCGATTTCCAGTTTCAAGTCCTGCGGCAACAATTCGCGCAAAAGCACGGAACGCTTAAGAAACCGCGCCGGCCGCATGCGTCCGCCGAGGTAGGGCGACAGATGCATGGCACCCGCGACGACGCGCTGCGCATTGTCGCGCGGCATATGGCTTGGTAAAAGTCTCGGTGCCGCTGCCGGCACGGTCTCTTTGATGTCAAACAGACAGAAATCGTCGCTTTTGTTGCCTTTTCCAACACCGACGAGCACCGCAAAGCGGCAGTCCCCGCAGATCCAGACGGGGCGGTCCGGTAGGAATCGAATCGGTGCCGGACTCGTTGAGCCACGTGTAGAACTGCGAAGTGTTGCCGCGCACATAGGCGTGTGCCGAGCGCGCCATCTTCAAATTCTGCAACGCCAGGAGAGCGGGCTGGCGATTTTGCGGCGCTTTGTTTGAAGTTTTTTCGCAAGCCATGGGGTTCACTCGCAGCGCGCTTATGCGGCGCGATATTGCAGGCGCCGGTCGCAAAAAAAAGGCGGCTGAAAAGAGGAGGTGTCTCCTCTTCAGGGAGGCGGACTTGCCGCAGCCATCGGAGCAAGCGTGGTGGCGCGCCGCTCATCCCAAATAATGAAGAGCCCGCAGCCTATGATGAGTGTAGCCCCCATGATCACGATGGCGCTTGGCAGCACTGACCAGAACAGCCAATCAATACCGAACGCCCATAGAATTGCGGAATATTCGAAGGGCGCGACCACCGCAGGCGGTGCGCAGCGAAACGCCTCGGTAACCCCGTACTGTCCCAATGCTCCGGTGATGCCGATGACGACGAGCCAAGACCAATCAGCCGCTGCGACGCCGCGCCAGCCTGGCGCCGCAAGCAGCCCCGAGCCCAATCCGACCAGGATGAGAAACCACAGCACCATGCCGGCGCTTGAATTAGTGCGCCCCAGCGTGCGAACCAGTACGGCGCTCAACGCGTAGCAGCAGGTGGCCACTGCGGCTGCGGCCGCAGCCAATGATACGAACCCGGTTGCGGAT
>DATCBZ010000275.1:0-2940 GCA_036511555.1 Steroidobacteraceae bacterium | reverse complement strand
CGGACATCGGGCGCGGCTTAAGCCCGTTTCCGTATCCGATCATTTTTCCTCAGGACCAGCACGAGGAGCTTCTGATCGAGCGCCTTGCGGCGCTCGGTGTGACGGTCGAGCGCGAGACGGAATTGCTGGGATTCGTCGATGACGGAAGTGAGATTCGTGCGACGCTGCGCAAGGCTGATGGCGCCCAGGAGCTATTCACAACGGCCTATCTGGGCGGCTGCGACGGGGCCCGCTCCAAAACGCGAGAGGTACTCAACGTAGGCTTTCCCGGCGGAACCTACGACCACCTCTTCTATGTCGCCGACGTGGAAGCGGCTGGCCCGTCGGTGGACGGCGGGTTACACGTAGGCCTCGATGACGCCGACTTTCTCGCGGTATTTCCCCTAAAGCAGCCGGGGTGGGCGCGTCTTGTGGGGTCCGTGCGCGACGAGGTTGGCAAGGATTCAGAGCATTTGAGATTCGAAGACGTGCGGGAGCGCGCGATCCAAAACCTGAAAATTTCAATCCAGCATGTGCACTGGTTTTCCACTTACAGAGTCCACCATCGCGTCGCCTACGCTTTTCGCAAGGGCCGCGCATTTATTCTGGGTGACGCAGCACATGTCCACAGTCCAGTGGGCGGCCAGGGAATGAACACCGGCATAGGCGATGCGATCAATCTCGCATGGAAACTCGCCGCCGTGCTCAACAACGAATCAAGCGCGACTCTCCTTGATAGCTATGAGCCTGAGCGCATCAAATTTGCGCGTCGTCTGGTGGCAACCACCGACCGCGTATTCTCAGGAGTAATCAATGCGGGTGTAGTCGCGCGTTTCGTTCGGACCCAAGCCGTGCCCGCAATTGTCCCGGTACTTTTCAGGATGCCGCGGATGCGGCGCGCCGCTTTTCGCACGGTCTCGCAGATCATGGTCAATTACCGCGGTAGTGCATTGAGCGCAGGCGAGGCCGGCAAGGTCAAAGGCGGTGACCGGTTACCGTGGGTTGCCACCTCAGCCGCCGTCGACAACTTCGCACCGCTGAGGACGCTCAAATGGCAGGTGCACGTTTACGGCAGCGCAAACACGGAGCTTGCGCAGTTTTGCGCGATGCGCCAACTGCAATTGCAGATATTTCCCTGGCAGGACTCCTGTCACGATGCCGGTTTGCTGCGGGACGCCAGTTATTTGCTACGGCCGGATGGCTACGTGGCTTTGGCTGACCCAGCCGCGTCGGCACAGACTCTCGCCGCGTACCTCGAGGTGCGCGAGCTGCGCATCTCCAAGCGCTAGATCCGTCAGCGCATATAAGCATCCACGGCAGACATCGTTTCTTGAGAGCGAAGTCGCCCGTGTTGGCCGCTATTTGTAGGCGATGGCTGCGCTCGTGGGGCCGGCGAGTGGAACGATTTTGGTGCGTTGAAGCCTGCTTGCCTGCACCAGCCATTGAACTGAGCGCCGCTGTAGTCAGACCCGCCGGGCAACTCAATAAGCATGTTGAGCGACATCAGAAGGCCGAAGATGTTTTTTCTTCGCGCATCGTCAATGACATTCTCGATCGCAATAAAGAGGCCGCCCGGATTCACCGCGCCATAGGCCTTGGCGATCAGGAATGTTTTCTGCTCTTCGTCCCAGTCATGCAGAATATTTCCCATGGTGATGACATCCGCATGCGACAGGTCATCCTTGAAGAAGTCGCCGGCAACGGTCGCGACGCGTTCGCTCAACCCGGCAGTTGCGACGTTGCGCGCAGCGTCGCCGGCGCTAGATCAAAGGATATACGGCGAAGTCGCGGAAATTCGCGCGCAACCAGAGTCGCCAGAGTCGTATTGGCGCCGCCAACGTCGCAATAGGTCTTGTAGCGCGCGAGATCAACTTTGGCGATGAGCGCCATGAAGCTGCCAAGCTGAGCGCCCTGCATGGCTCGCAGGAACTGCTCGAGGCGCTGTGCATCTGCGTAGATGGCATCAAATGGATTGCCCGCGCCTGTCGCAGTCTCGTTTTGCGGCTTGCCGCTCTTCAGAGCGGTAGTGAGCGCGACCCAGTAACCGTACAGGCGGGAGTTCGCCATTTCAAGAATGCCGCGCAGGTAGGCGAAGCGATTCTTGTCGAGAAAGGATGCAGCTTCCGTGGTGTTGCTGTATTTGGCGGTGGCGCCGTCGCCGGCGCGCGCAATGATTTCAAGCGCCACGAGCGCATCGAGAAAATCGTACAAGCCACGCGGATGCAAGCCAAGGCGCGGGGCAACTTGCGGGACCGTTAATGGGCCAGCGCCGAGGGTTGTGAAAAGGTGGAGCTCGACTGCCGACAGCAGAGTCTTGGACGCCCAAAAACCCATGCCGATTTCCAGAATGTGCCTCGGATCGCCTTTGGGTCACATTCAAACCTACTGCCCATTCCCAAACCTATCGCGGCAGACCCCGGCAAGCCCCGAGTCCGATAGCGCGACTCTTAGGTAGTTCGTTCGAGAGCCCTCAGCAACCGGACCGGTCCAGCTTGCTACTCGATGTTCTGCACCTGTTCGCGCGGCTGCGACGTAAGTATTTGATTCAGCGCGATGGCCCGGCGCCACCCGACGCGCTAGCTACGCGCTTAGCTACACACAGCAGGCGCTTAGCTATTCCAGCGACCGCTCTCACTTAGACGGCGGAGTGCGCGCCCGCGACAATATCGCTTAAATCACGGGGTACGCCCTTGTAGAGGCCGCGAGAAGCAATGCCTCAAGGAGATACCCTGGGGGTCGACGGTCCCTTTACGTCGGCCCGATCGGCCTAAACGTCGCGTCGGACGTGGCCTTCGATAAAGGAGGCAGTGCACTACGATCGCGACAGGTAACCGTCCGCAGGAAGCGGGACCATCTTGCTTGAGGCGGCGAGGTACAGCGGGTGCCGAGGTTCTCCAGTGGCCGTAACGCCGAAGCATTGAGGGTCTCGCAGGAGTGGCAAAACCTTTCGGCTCCGCTCGA
>DATCBZ010000274.1:0-2145 GCA_036511555.1 Steroidobacteraceae bacterium | reverse complement strand
GAGCGCGCGATGCTCCCACAGCTCTCGGCGTACAAGTATCGGCTGCATATTCATGCCGTAGCCCCCTGCATGGTGGCAACAAAGAGATCCGCTATTGACGGCGTGCGCAGCTCGCCGAACTCTTGGAGCTCATCCTTGGTGCGTCCATCGAAGAACAGCACCACACGGCCAAATACGTCGCGCTCATAGAAGGGTTTGAGGAGTCGCGCCTGCCGCGCCTGCTCGGGCGCTGCGGTCAGCTGTAGGTAGCGCTGCGCAAGTTCCTCCACCGAGCCGGTGAGAGTAATGCGGCCCTGACGGATGAAGATCACATCCGTCAGCAGATTCTCGACCTCCTCAACCTGGTGCGTGGTGATGAGAATCGTACGCTCCTTGTCGAAATAGTCGTTGACCAGCGTGTCGTAGAACTGCCGCCGGAATAAAAGGTCGAGCCCCAGCGTCGGCTCATCGAGCACCAAGAGGCGCGCATCGATCGCGAGAATGAGCGCCAGATGCAGCTGCGTGACCATGCCCTTGGAAAGCTCGCGTACACGGCTGTGGTTTTTGATATCGGTCTTGCTTAGGAAACTCTCGGCACGCGCCCGATCGAAGCGCGGCTGCACGCCGGCGACAAAATCGAGCGCATGTTGTACCCGCAGCCACCTTGGCAGGACCGCCACGTCCGCGATGAAGCAAACATCACGCATCAGCGAGTCGCGTTCCGTGTAGGGGTTCTTGCCCAGCACAGTGAGCTCGCCCCCGTAGCGCGTGAGTCCGAGAATGGCCTTCAGAGCCGTCGTTTTGCCAGCGCCGTTCGGACCGATCAGTCCTACGATTTTGCCCGTTTCGACCGCAAAGCTCGCCGCGTCAAGTGCGCGCACGCCGCGGTAGGATTTACTGAGCGCGTGCGCCTTGATGATTTCACTCATTGCTCTGGTTTCCTGGTGTCGATGGCCAAGGCGCGCTCGGCGCGGCTGCGCCGCTTTGCAGGAGCTCGCTCGGCGAGAGTCCCAGCCGCTGCATGGTCGCGAAGACCTTAGGCCAGACTTCCGCGAGAAAGCGTTGGCGTTCATCAGTGAGCAGCGCCTGGCGCGCGCCGGCACTTACAAACATGCCCAGGCCGCGGCGCTTCTCGACGAGCTTCTCATCAACCAGCCGCTGGTAGCCCTTCAGCACGGTCAAGGGATTCAAGCGAAACTCGGCGGCGACGTTGCGCACGGAGGGCAACGGATCGCCCTCGCGAAGCGCCTCCTCAAGGATCATCGCAACGATGCGGTCGCGCAGTTGCCGGTAAATCGGCAGGCTGTCGTCCCATTGCGGATCCATCAAGTCTCCTTGCGCGCTGCGTGTCGCGTATCTAGCTAACTAATGTAGCAGAGCGCCTGACGAGGCCTGCGCCGAAGGGCGCGAGCGGCGCCCCGCCGTGGGCGCTCAAGGTACGGCCCTGGCCGCCGGTGCGAACTTCGTGCACAGACGCGGTCGACTCCACGAAAGACCAGCTTAAGCCTATGGTCAGTGCCATCGCGATACCGGCGCAGGCTACAACCTTGATCCCGAACGAGTGCATTACTTTCATACGTCACCTCTTGCGTTAGTGGGGTCGCGACATGCTGTACCCCTATGGTGTTGTATCTAACTACAACACTAGATACGTGTCAAGCCGTGTGACGCAAAAAGTGGCCGCAGGGCACTTCCGCGGCCGTTGGTCGCTGTAGCACCGTAGAATTCGCAGCTTCCTCTTCCTGGTTGCCTGCGGAGATCCACATGAAGCCTGCGGTGAACGTCGCAATTACCGGCGCGGCCGGACAGATTGGCTACGCATTGGCGTTTCGCGTGGCCTCGGGACAGATGCTGGGGACGGATACGCCCGTGAATCTGCATCTGCTTGAAGTCACACCGGCGCTCGCGGCCCTGCAAGGCGTTGTGATGGAGCTTGGCGACTGCGCTTTTCCAACGCTTGCTCGTTGTGTCGCAACCGATGATCCGAAAGTGGCGTTCCGCGATTGTCAGGCGGCGATGCTCGTAGGCGCGCGGCCACGAGGCCCGGGCATGGAGCGCAAGGACCTGCTGCTCGCCAATGCCAAGATCTTCTCAGCACAAGGTCGCGCGCTTGATGAGGTGGCCGATCGCAACGTGAAAGTCTTGGTCGTTGGCAATCCGGCCAAC
>DATCBZ010000273.1:0-14723 GCA_036511555.1 Steroidobacteraceae bacterium | reverse complement strand
TTGCCGACGAACCAGTCAAGTGTAAAGCCGCGCCACGGCGGCGCAGGATACGGCGCGTCGTTGAAGGCGAAGACTGCAACGATGACAAGTGGCAGAAATAAAAAAACCAGAAAGGCGCTGACATACAGCACCGTGGCGACGCGTAACCAGGCCGGACGCGGTAGCGATGCGATCATGAGCGGCGCATCACATCAATAAAGCGCTGGCCACTCAAGCGCAGTCCGACTGCCACCATGGCGGTGGAAAGCGCCAGCAGCAAGAAGCCGAAAGCTGCGCCCTGCTCCCAATTGAAGCGCACGATGAACTGCGTATAAATGAGCTCGGTAAACCACTGCGAGTTCTTGCCGCCCAAGAGCGTTGGGGTCAGGTAGTTACCCAGCGTCAGCATGAATACGACAATGCAGCCCGCGGTAATGCCGGGGGCGGCGTGGGGAATGACGATGGTTCTTAAGGTCGACCAGCCACTTGCGCCGAGGTCGTAGGCGGCTTCGATAAGTGAATTATCGAGACTTTCAAGACTGCTGACGAGCGGCACCACCATGAAGAGGAGCGAGGTATAGACGAGGCCCACGAGGATGGTCGCATCGTGATACAAAAGCTCAACGGGCACAGCCGTGATGCCGAGTTTCACGAGCAACGCGGGCAAAACTCCCGACTCACGCAACAGGATCAGCCACCCCAGGGAACGCACTGTTTCACTGACCCAGAACGGAATCAGGCAGACGATAAAAAGGAGTGCGCTCTCGCGGCCCTGCGCGACCTTTGTAATGATCCAGGCAATCGGGAAGGCGATCACGAGCGTCAAGGCGGTGGCCACGGCCGACAGGACCGCCGTGCGCACGAACACCTGCCAGTAGAGTGGCTCGACGAAGAACGTGCGGTACTGCGCGAGGCTCGCTCGATACTGGTGCGGGGCGATACGCTCCCGAAACGACAGGAATGCCAGGTCAACGTGCGGCAGCACGATGAGGATCAAGAGCCACAGTAGCGCCGGCGCAAGCAAAAGAGTCAGTACGAGCCGCCGCTCCCAGCCCTTGCCTTGGGGCTCAACCATGCTCCACCGCAGCACCGCCGTCGCCCTTGAAGCAGATGGCGCGCTCAGGATTGAAACCGAAGTGGACGTGCTCGCCGACCTTAAGATCTGCCAGGCGCCCGGTCTGTGGCAGCGCTACACGAAATTCAACGCGGCTCGCCTCGACGCTTACGAGCACGGCGGAATTCGCGCCATCGAAGAGGAGGCTTTGGACTGTGGCGCCGTAGCGCGGATGGGCCGCGGGAAGGTTCTCCTCACTGCGCTCGAGGTTCGCAACTTCCGGCCGCACAAACGCAACAACCGGATCTCCCACCGTCATCGCGCCGCTTTTTCGCGCCCGTACCCGCCAGCCGTCCGCGCTCACGAGCTCGGCTATGTCGCCATCCACGCGTGCTAATCGTCCGGCGATGCGGTTATTGGCGCCGACGAAGCCTGCCACGAACGCGGTCGCCGGCGCGTAGTAGAGTTCCTGCGGGCTGCCAAGCTGTTCGAAGCGTCCGCGGTTCATGACCGCAACCTGATCCGAGAGCACCAGCGCCTCGGACTGATCGTGCGTGATGTAAACGAAAGTCGTGCCGAAGGCCGCCTGCAACTGCTTCAACTCGATCTTCATGTGCTCGCGCAGTTTCAAATCGAGGGCCCCGAGGGGCTCATCGAGCAACAACAGCGTCGGCTCGAGCACCAAACTGCGTGCAATGGCGACGCGCTGCCGCTGACCGCCGGAGAGCTCGTCGACACGCTTGCCGGCCGCGCCAGCGAGCCCGACGCGTTCGAGCATGGTGCTGGCGCGCTGCCTGCGCTCGGCCTGAGCGACGCCACGGCGCGCAAGACCGAAGGCAACGTTTTCGCCCACCGACATCATCGGGAAGAGTGCCAACTGCTGGAACACCATGTTGACGGGACGGCGGTTGGGCGCAACGCCGCGCATGCTTTGGCCGCCAATCAAAATATCGCCGCTATCGGGCGCGGTGAAGCCCGCAATCATTCGCAGCAGCGTCGTCTTGCCACAGCCCGATGGGCCGAGAATGGAGAAGAAGCTGCCGCGTTCGACGCTGAAGGACAAGTCATCGACGGCGCGGTGCGCGGCGAAGTGCTTGACTACGCGATCGACGCAAAGATCGGGAATGTTCAATTGGCAGCCTTGATCCGATCAAGTATGCGGCCTTCCTGCTCCTCCAGGCCCGCGGGAATCGCCGGGTACCATTTGATGTTCTTAAAGGCGCCTTCGGGGAAGCTTGCATTGTACTGCGCGCGCATCTTCTGATCGACGAGATTCTCGGTACCAAGCGCCGCGGTCCAGTTGCCCACGCTGCGGGTGATTCGCGCTGCGACGTCAGGGCGCATCGTGAAATTGATCCAGGCGTAAGCCGCAGCGTCGTTACGTCCTTTCGCCGGCAACGCGAACGTGTCGAGCCAGCCGAGCGCCCCGGAGCGCGGCACGATGAATTGAATATCCGGATTTTCGCGATTCAGTGTCCAGCCGCCGGTGTCCCACATCAGCGCCGCCAGCACTTCACCCGAGCGCATGCCGTTCATGAGCTGATCTTTATTGTCAAAGAAGAAACGTACGTTTGCCTTGCAGGCGGCGAGCGTCTTGCCGACGCTCTCCATGAGAGCGTTGTACGCCGTGGGATTGCTGTAGAGCGCAAACGGATCCTTACCGGCAGCAAAGGCGAACGCCATGAGCGTCGGCCGACGCAGCCGCATCGAAGTTTTCCCCTTAAGATCGGGCCGGCAAAGGTCCGGATAATCGGCGACCTTGGCACGCTTGGTATTGACGACGAGACCCTCAGCGCCCCACAAATAAGGCAGCCCATACAGCTTGCCGTTAAGGGTCGTGTTCTTCTTCGTGATTTCGAATATCTCCGGGCGAAACTCGCTGACCTTGACCTTGGTCAGATCGATCGGTTTGTAGATGCCGAATTCGCTCTGCACACCGGTGATTCGATCCTGCGAAGGCTGGGCAAGATCGTAGCCGGCGCCGCCGGTTGCGCGCAGCTTTGAGATCATCTCCTCGTTGTTCGAGAGCGTCACCTGCACCTGGATACCGGTCTCTTTCTTGAACAGCGCGATCACGTCCGCGGGTGCGTAATCGGCCCAGGTGATGAGGCGCAGCTTGGACGCATCGTCGGCGGCAGCTGTACCTGCAACGACCCATCCGAGGGTAAGGACCATGACGATGAGGGGTTTCATTCGCTCTCCGGTGACTTTTTGAGTGCGCTGTGCTCGCGCGGCGGCGGTTTATAACGGAGCCTTGCCGGGAATGCTTGCGGTGCGGATGACTGTCACGACCCGGCGCCGCAGAGTGCAGCATGCCGAATCCTACGCGGCGGCGCCAATGGCTCGCTCCTGATCCTGCCGCAAGGTGCGCGCGCAGGAGAAGTAATGGTAGGCGGACCAGAATCCCGTCGGCGCAAGACACAGCAGCGCCGTACGGAGCGAGGCTGCATTCGCGACATGGTGAGGCGCAAATAGATCGCTCAAGAAGCCGATCAACTGCGGAGCGATGATGAGGTTGCCGACGTTCGCAATGAGAAGGGTCACTGCGCAGAACTGCGCGCGCATACGCGGCGGCGAGAGATTGTTAAGAAGCCCAAAGCAGGGGCCAATGTAGAAGTAGATCGACGGAATGAAGATCCACAGCATCGCCTGCGCCAGCGCGAGCGAATGGGTCGCGAAGATAATGATGGATGGGATGGTCGCAAGCGCAATGCCGCCGCCCAGAAGCCACACCACCCGTCGCGGGTCATTCATGAAGGGCCGACCGAGGAACCAGCCCGTGAAAATGGTCGCCCCGGTCCCGGCGATCAGGTGTATAGGCCCGGTGATGCTGCCCGCATGCCCGGCCGTGAGAGCGTAGGTGCGCATGAGATACGCCGGAGTCCACCACATGAGGCCCCAGCCCCACAGCGCAGTCAACGCGCTTGCGACCATTAGATGGCAGGCCGAACGCTGACCGAGGAGAAATTTTGTCGTCTCGGCAAGCGAGCAGCGGCGGGCGGCGTCGGTGGCATCAAATTGCCCGCGCTGCGGTTCGCGCACCGCAAAATACACCAACGCGCCGAAGATGATCCCCGGGACACCCAGGGCCAAGAAGACGGCGCGCCAGCCGTAGGCATCGGCAATGCGACCGGCGACGTCGGCGCCGACCCATGCGCCAATCGGTGCGCCCAGTGAAAAGACCGTCAATGCCATCGGCCGCCGCTGTGCCGGAAAATAGTCCGAAATAATCGAGCTCGCAGCCGGCGTACCGCCCGCCTCGCCAATGCCAACGCCGATGCGGGTGAACAACAGTTGCCAGTAGTTTGCCGCAAGCCCGCAGAGCATGGTCATCGCGGACCAGGCGATGAGCGACACCGCGATGATATTGCGTCGATTCATGCGGTCGGCGAGTAAGGAGATCGGAATGCCGAACGAGACGTAAAAGAGCGACAGCGACACGCCGGTGAGAAAGGCAACACCCGAATCGGTCAGATGCAGCTCCAGACGGATGGGCTCGAGCAGCGTCGAGATCACATAGCGGTCCGCTATACTCACCATGTAGACAAGGCACATGACGAGCAGCACGTACCAGCGCATGAAAACCGAGGTTGTCGCCGCGGCGTTGAAGGGCTCGAGCACCGCCGTCTTGACTGTCATGCGTGCCCGGCCTTGGGCGCGCGGCGCGGCGCCGTCGCATCGATGCATGGCTGCGACGGAACCGGATATCGAGCTGTGCCTGGAGCGGCAGAAACCCCACCGCAACGGCGGCTGCCGCGTGCCAGCGCTGCACCCTGCGACGCCGTGATCGCTCTGCCAGGTTGACACGCGCTCATCTGCAAGCGAGCTTCCCCCTCTCCGTCACCGCCCGAATGGTTATGCACAATAGCAAAATTGGTTTCGTCGGCCTCGGTAACGTGGGCGGAAAGCTTGCCGGCAGTCTCCTGCGTCACGGCATCGACCTTACGGTCCGCGACCTCAACGCCGCCCTCGAGGCAAGCTTCGTCGAGCGGGGCGCGGCGCGTGCCACGTCGCTGCGCGACATGGCCGAGCAAGTCGATATCGTTATTACCTGTCTGCCCTCGCCCGCCGCGTCGCGCGATGTCATGGAGAGCGCGGAAGGGATTCTCTCCGGCATCGGTCCGGGGAAAGTCTGGCTTGAAATGAGCACCACCGACGCCGCCGAGATCAAGCGGCTCGGCGGCCTGGTCGAAGCGCGCGGCGCGCGCGCCATGGACTGCCCGGTTTCCGGCGGCTGCCACCGCGCCGAGACCGGAAACATTTCCATCTTCGCAGGCGGCAGCCGCGCGACCTTCGAACGGGTGCTGCCGATCCTGTCGATGCTCGGCCGGCGGATCCTTTTAACAGGGCCGCTCGGCTCAGCTTCGATCCTCAAAGTGGTTACAAATTACCTGTGCACTGTGCACCTTGCAGCGCTTGCCGAAGCACTCGCCGTCGCCAAGGTCGCCGGCATGGACATGAACATCACCTACGAGGCGATCCGCATTTCCTCGGGAAACTCTTTCGTGCATGAGACCGAGTCGCAGGTCATCCTGAACGGCAGCCGTGACATCAGTTTCACCATGGACCTCGTAATCAAAGACGTCGGACTTTTCGACGCACTCGCGCGTGCATGTGCTGTTCCGGTCGAGCTGTCCCCGCTCGTGCTCGATATCTTCAAGGACGGCGCCAGACGCTATGGGTCGCGCGAGTTGTCACCCAATATCATCAAGCGATTGGAAGAGGCCTGCGGGATCCAGGTGCTGGGCGAGGGATTTCCCGCGCAAATGACTGATGACGAGCCCGAAGCGCCGGGTTACGAGGTCGTGCCGAAGTCGCGTGCGCCGCTTTAGCACGCGGAAAAAGCCGTCGCTGCGCCGAGCACATCCTTTTTAGTAATTACATTAAGTATCGCATTCAAGCCTTTACAATCGCTTAATTTATGTTTCTTCACATTGCTGCCCTCGCGATTACGCTGTAATGCGCAGCGCTTGCGTGGCCGTCGCGGCACGCGTGGGCGAGAGGCCTGCGGCTTTGGCTAGGCGCCATGTCGCCCGCGCAACTGCAGCGGAGTCGCAGCGCGTTCAACTACATTGCCAATGCAAAGAGCATGTCAAATCTTAGAAGGGAGCGGGCAGCATGAGCAGCGGATTCAGGCGAACGTCAGGGAAGCGCATCAATGTGCTCGCGCCGACTCAGCGCGAACCGCGGACGCAAGGCTGCGCCCGTTTGCGCAGCGTTCTTCTGTTCGCCGCGCTCTGTCTTGGCGCACTCAATGGTCAAGCCGAGGCTCCGTTCCGTTTCGCGGCCACTCCCGGGCCGCTGCCTAAAACTGTCGTCCCTTCCGCCTATCGGCTCGATTTGGCGCCGGATCTTGAGCAGCTGAAGTTCACGGGCCGTGAAGAGATCGACGTTGAGGTGAGTGCGCCCACCGACGTCGTCACGCTGAACGCTGCGGATCTCAACATCGAAAGTGTCGCGCTCGCGCACGAACCGGATGCCAAGGCTCAAATCTCGCTTGATGCGCCCAAGCAAACCGCAACCTTCCGCTTTGCACACCAGCTGGCAAGCGGTCGTCACACGCTTGCGCTTGTCTATTCCGGCCACATTCCGGCGACCCCGGCCGGCATCTACTACAACGACTATGCAACCGCTTCCGGAACCGAACGAATGCTGGTCACGCAATTTGAGGCGCTCGATGCGCGTCGCATGTTTCCGGGCTGGGACGAACCGGCCTTCAAGGCGACATTTCAACTCTCGGTCGAGCTGCCGAGCGATCTGGTCGTGGTATCAAATACACCGGTCGCAAGTGAAGCGCCGGCAGGCAAAAGCGCATCGGGCGCGCCGCTGAAAAAGACGGCGTTCATGATCACGCCGCGTATGTCGACCTATCTCGTGGTGCTCTGCGCCGGCCACTTGCAACGCATCAACGATACCTCGACCGGAACGGATATCGGGGTGTGGACGGTGGCCGGCAAAGCCGAGCAAGGCCGCGAGGCGCTGCAGGATGCGGTCAAAATCCTCAAGTACTACAACGGCTATTTTGCCCTGCCGTACCCGCTGCCCAAGCTTGATCTCATTGCAGTGCCGGGCAACTACGCCGCAGGCGCCATGGAGAACTGGGGCGGCATTACCTTCATTGACAACGCCCTCCTCATGGATCCCGAGTCCTCCTCAGAGGCCACACGCCAGACGATCTTTGCAATCGTTGCACATGAGATGGCGCACCAATGGTCAGGCGACCTCGTCACCATGGCGTGGTGGAACGATCTGTGGCTCAACGAGGGTTTTGCATCGTGGATGGGTACCAAAAGCACCGATGCGCTCAATCCGGACTGGTTGGTTTGGTTGCGTGAACATGCCTCCAAGGAGCGCGCGATGAGCGGGGATGCGCGCGCCACGACGCACCCGATTCAGATGCATATCGCCGATGACAGCGAGGTCGAGACGGCCTTCGATTCCATCAGCTACAACAAAGGCGAAGCTTTTCTGCGTATGCTCGAGACCTATCTTGGCGAGGATGCGTTTCGCGATGGCATGCGCCACTACATGAAGGCGCATGCCTATTCCAACACCACCACGGGGGATCTGTGGAGCGCTCTTGAAACCGCCTCCGGCAAGCCGGTCGCCGAGATTGCAGCAGGCTTTACCGAGCAGCCGGGCATTCCTCTCATCCGCGTCACGGTTTCTTGCCAGCGCGGCAACACGGTCGCAGCGCTCAAACAGGAACGCTTCACAGTCAATGATCCGACTGCGGCGAAGCTCAATTGGAATGTGCCGGTGCAGATTGGCGTGGTGGGTGGTACGGCTGCCGCACGCACGGTACTCGTCGGCAAGGAGGAGCAAGGCGCGACCTTTACCGGTTGCGGCAAGCCCGTCAAGGCCAACCTCGGCGACGCGGGCTACTACCGCGTTCAATACGACAAAAGTGCGCTTGTCGCTCTCACGAGCGCGTTCAAGGCGCTGTCCGCCGCCGACCGGGTGAGCTTGCTCGCCGATGAATGGGCGCTCGTGGTCGCGGGGCGCAGCTCGGTGGGCAGCTACCTTGAACTTACCCGACAGCTTGCCGATGAAAACACGCTCGTGGTCTGGACTGACGTCATCGCACACTTGCGCGAGATCGATGATCTCGAGCGCCATGCGCCGGTACGAACCGCGTTTCGCCATTATGCATTGCAAGTCCTAGCGCCCGCTTTTGCGCGCACCGGCTGGGATGCGCAACCGGGTGAGAATAATCAAGTCGGCCTCCTGCGCGTTGCGCTCCTGAGCGCACTTGCGCGCTTCGGCGATCCTGCCGTGATAGCCGAAGGCAAACGCCGCTTCGCAGCGTTCCTCGTCGACCCGCGTACGCTTGCGCCCAACTTGCGTTCGCCCGTGATCGACATGGTGGGACGCTACGCCGATCAGACCACCTTCGATAAGTTGCGTGTGCTCGGCCGCGCAGCCTCAAGCACCGAGGACAAACTGCGCTATTACTTCGCGCTCGCGGCCGCACAGGACCCGGTATTCATCGATCAGAATGTGAAAGTCGCGCTCACCGCTGAGATCACCAATGGCCGGGTCAATCAGTTCCTGATACAGCTTGCGCTGCAGTCGAATGATCCGGAACTCGTTTGGCAAGCGGTGCTCGCCAAACGCGCACCCATCCTCGCAAAATTGCCACCCGGACGACGCGGGTTTTTGCTGCCGGCGATCGCGCAGGCTTCGGCCAACCCGGCGCTTGCGGATGAGCTGCTGGCGCTGCCGGAGGAGCAAGCATCCAAGGGCGCGCGCTATGAGGCCGAAAAGGCGGCGGCACGAATCAACGAACAGGCCGTGCTGAAGAAGAATCTCTTGCCCGCCTTGCCGCAGTGGCTCGGCAGTCACTGAACATCAACTGTCGCAGGCGCGCTCGCAATCGTCGCACTCGACCTGCAAAGTCGTGTGGCGGATACCGAATTTGGCACGCAACTCATCGACGATCGTATTTCTGAACTGATCATCGTTGGGACTCACCTTGGGAGCGACCAGATGCACCGTCAGCGCAGCTTCGCTCGTGCTCATGCCCCACACATGCAGATCGTGCACCGCCGTAACCCCAACGCAGGTAGCCAGATAAGTGTGCACCTCCTGCAGGTCGATGCGCCGCGGTACCGCGTCCATCGATAAATGCAGTGCATCGCGCATCAGGCTCCAGGTGCTGGCAAGGATCACCGCCACCACAATAAGGCTCACCAGCGGATCGACCCAGGTCCAGCCCGTGCGCAGAATAATGAGTCCCGATACCACCACCCCCGCCGAGACCACTGCATCGCCGACCATGTGCACGAACGCGCTTCTGATGTTGAGATCGTGCGTATGCCCTGCGCCGCCCAGCAGCCAGGCGCTGCCGCCGCTGATGAGCATGCCCAATGCCGCGACGATCATGACGACCAGGCCACCGACCGCCTGCGGCTCAAGCAGGCGCTGCACCGCCTCCCAGGCGATTGCACCACTGGTAAAGAGGAGCAGCACCGCATTGCTCAAGGCGGCCAGCACCGAGGCACGGCGCATTCCGTAGGTAAAGCGTCCGCTTGCTGGTCGCATCGCCAGTATCGCCGCGACTAAAGTTGCGGCAAGTCCCAGCACATCGCTCAAGTTGTGACCCGCATCCGCGATCAGCGCGATGGAGTTGGCGATGAATCCGTAGCTAAGCTCGACTCCGACAAAGATGAGGTTCAGCGACACCGCGAGTACGAGCCGTCCATGCATTGAAGGCGGCGGCGCCTCCTCGGGTGCGTGTCCGTGCGCATGCCCATGGTCGTGGCCATGGCAGTGCGCATGGTTCGCATGCGTGTCGGCACTTGGCGGCGTGTTCTTCACAACTCCGATTATAAGGGCCCTGCCAACGGCACGTCAGCTTGCAACAAAAAGGAGCGAGCGTTCCGAGTCCTGCAGCACCGCGGCTGCAACTTCGCCGAACGACAGCGTCCTCCCGGGGCGCCGGCTCACCCCCATCACGATGAGGTTGTGCTTGCCGCGCTCGGCCAGATTGAGAATTGCCTTGGCAGGATCGGTATTGGCGCGCACCGCCGTACGCACGCGCACACCATTTTGGTCAGCGACCTGCATGATGTCCTTCAACACCGCCTCCTGTTCGCGCCGTCGCGCACCCAACAGGCCCATGGTCGTCGCGCGCCGCGATTGCGCGACGACGTACAAAATTGTTAGAGGCGAGTGCGTGGCGCTGGCAAGTACGACGGCCATCTCCGCGCCACTGCGCGACACGGCACTGCCGGTAATGGGGACGAGGATATTGAAACCCGCGTGCGCCGCGTCCTGTGTGTGCACGCCAAGCGCCGACACAACCGCGACCGGCCCTTCGAAGCCGGCGGCGAGGTGCGAGACATCCTCGTGAAATTCGCCGGCGGCACCGCGTACCGGATCTCTGCCAATCATCAGCAGGTCGTAACCGCGATTTGCCTCGCGCGCCACCGCTTCAGCGGACAGGGACTTCTGCGTTCGCGTCGTCACATCGACCGCCGGCGGCCGCGACTCGGAATTTTTCGCGCGCTCGTGCGGCCGCCCCAGGGCGGCGGCGCCTCGGAGAGTGTCCCGCACATGCCGGGTCGCGACGGCCACATTCTCCTGCAGCACCGTCACCGGCATGCCACGTGTTCCAGCGATGAGCCCGGCGAGCCGTGCGGCCAGTGTGCCGTTGGCGCTGTCGTCAACGGCCAGCAGCAGGCGCTCGAGGCCCGGCACAAATTCGCGCTTCTCCATGTCCTCCTTTTCCAGCCGCGCTTTCTCCTCGGGCGTCATTGGCACGCGATTCAATGTCCAGCGCAGCGTCGGCGGCATGATCATCGTGGTGATCATGGCCATCGTCACAATCAGCGTGTAGAGGTTCTGCGTCAGAACTCCCATCGACAATCCGATCGAGGCGACGATCACCTCGGTTGCGCCGCGCGCATTCATGGCGCAACCCAGCGCCAACGCCTCGCGGCGCTTAAGACCCCCCCAGTAGGCACCGGCGAAGGCGCCTGAGAATTTGCCGATGCTCGCGATGAGGATCAGCCCGACCGTCAGTTCGAGGAGCATCGGATCGCGCAGGATCGTCAGATCCGCGGTTAAGCCGGAAATACCAAAAAAGACCGGCATGAATAATCCGGTTGTAAGGCCACCCAGCTGCTCGTTGATCTCGCGGGTCAGAATCGGCGACTCGCCAATCAGGATTCCGGCAACGAAGGCGCCCAGAACCGTGTGTACGCCGATGAACTGCGTGGTCAGTGCCATGCCGGCCATGAGCAGCAGAATGGCGGTGACGACTGCCGATTCACTGACAAAGTAGTCATTGGTCCAGCGGATGACTGCAAAAACGATGCGCCGGCCAAGCGTGAAGCTCACGATCAGGAATAGCACTGTGCCAAGGACGCTTGCGCCCACTGATTTGAGATCAATCGCGCCGCGCGCCGCCAGACTCAACGTGACGGCAATGATGATCCAACCCACCGTGTCGTCGATGATGGCGGTCGCGAGAATGATCTGCCCGAGATTACGGCGCGCAAAATTCATCTCGCGTACGACCACCGCGACGACCTTGACCGATGAAATCGACAGAGCGGTGCCGAGAAACAAAGCGGTGATCAGCCGGTATTCTTGCTTTGGCAGGATCGACTCGGGCAAAGACTCGCCGAGCAGGAAGCCGCACGCAAAGGGCAGCGCAATGCCGCAGATCGAAGTGGAAAGCGCGGCGCGGCGCACGCGCTTGATCAAACCGAAGTCGGTCTGCATTCCCGCCAGCAACAGCAGCATGAGAATGCCAAGCTGCGCGACCGCGTTGATCATGCTCATCTGATGAGCGTCGTGCGGAAAGATCGCGTGCTGGGCATGCGGCCAGAAGAGGCCGAAGAACGAGGGTCCGAGGAGCACACCGCCCAGTAGCGGTCCGATGACGGCCGGCTGGCCGATTCGCTGCATTCCTTCGCCCAGGAGACGCCCGACCAGGATCAGCACGGCGATCTGCGTCAGGAGGAGGAATTCGGCCGACTCACCTTGGCTCGTGCCGGCCGCCGCAAATGCGACAGGCACGCCGAGCGCAAGTGCCACCCCGCCCCCGTGCTTCAGGCGCACGGGGACGGCGTGGCTGACCGTAGTGTTGCGCTTACGCTTGTGCTAAGACGGAAGTGTCTCAGCCTTAAACGCTGCAATTTCTGCAAGCGCTGCGTAATCTTTTCAATGTCTACTTGATGCGCGGTGGAAGTGCGGGAACCGGTTCCGTCGCCGGATGATGGCTCGCCTGCCCGCCCTTTCTGCCTGCTTGCGCAGCAAGGCCGGGATTCTGCGAGAAGCTGCGTTTCTCGTCGGGGACGCTCTGGCCGCCCTTGCGTCCCGCCTGGGCCGCAAGCTCACGGTTCTGCGAAAAGCTGCGCTTTGCGCCCGGGACGCTCTGGCCGCCTTTACGGCCTGCCTCTGCAGCGAGGGTGCGATTTTGCGAGAAGCTGCGCTTCTCATCGGGCACGGCGCGGCCGCCCATGCTGGCGATCTGTCTCTGCCGGTCCTGCTTCATCGACGCAAATCCGCGATTGGAAGTGCGCCCATCCAGCGTCCTTTCTTGAGTCATATGGTTCTCCTAAAGCGTTCAACACGTTGCGCTCGCCGGATGGCGCGCGTCAACAAATTCGACCGTCGGGCCTGGATACAGCAAGACCTATGCCGCACTGCAATGCAGCCCTTACGGAGTGATGCGGTCGATCACGAGGTCTACAAGGCCATCGTGGCCGATCAGGTATGAAATTTCGCCGAAAGGGTCGCCCGCGGCGCCCATTGCCTGCCCGCTGCGTGCAATGCGCGCGACCACTTGAACTTTTTCACCGGGAGCTATGCGACGTTCGGGAAGCATCGCGTCCGCCGCGGTGAGGTCGATGCGCTGCGGAAAGTGACTGCCTAAGCGCTTGACGGCGAGCGGCGGACCTGGGCGGGCCGGGTCACGCACGATCAGGAACAGGGTGTCGGTCGGGTTGCCGGGCGCACCGAGTTTGGGCGCTAGCATGATATTGACGCGCACCGCGGCGTCGGCGGCGGCAGGCCCGGGACTCACCGGCGCGGCGGCCGATCTGGGCGCTGCAGTTTGTCCCGCGCCGGACTGCGGTTGGGATGCGGCAGCGGCAAGCTCATGGTCAATCGCCGCGATCTGCTGCTCCAGGATCGGCCGCACTTTGGCCGGCGGTCCCAAAGTCAGAAGCTTGGCAAAACGCTCACGTGCAAGCGGCAGAGCCCCACGCCTTAATGCCGCAGCGGCGCCGTAAAACAGCGCCTTGCCTGAGTTGGGGTCAAGTCTAATCGCCCGCTCAATCAATTTCCCGGCGCGGCCGTCGAGCTCCGCCGGGTCACCGAGCGCGAGCGCCTCGGCCATGCCAACGATGGCATCCGCATTGTTGCCGCCCGCCAGGCGATCAGCCGTGCCATAGGCGCGCAGCGCGAGAGGCAGCTGCTCGAGGACCACATAAGAATGTCCCAACATGAGCCAACCCTGCAGATCCTGCGGATTGCGTTCGAGCCGTCGCGCAAGGCTTGCGACCATGTTTTGTGGCAAATCAGCCTTGGGCGAACTTGCCCAATTCCAGTTGCTCCACGACGCATACCCGCCCGCCGCGCCCACGACGATGACGAGCGCCGCGGCGAGCGCCGCCTTGAAAGCCGGTGCGTCGCTGGCGTCACTGCTGCGTACCAGCGGCACGGCAACTATCGCAACCGCCGCAACAGTCAGGGCGATGGCAAGCAGAATGAACGCAGCCATCAGCGCAAAATGTCCTCGTCAGGCTCGTCATGGTCTGCCGCGACAAGCGCGCTGCGCTGGCGCACGACGCGCACGGCGACGGCCAACCCCAACAGTATCAGCATCGGCGGCGCGAGCCACAGCCACGCATTGCGCAGGGAAAAACGCGGACGAAACAAAATAAATTCGCCATAGCGCGAGACCATGTAATTGCGCACGTCCTCGTCCGATTTGCCGGCGAGGATCATATCGCGCACTTCACGCCGCAGATCCGAGGCGAGTCCGACCGGTGAGTCGGCGATGGTCTCGTTCTGGCATTGCATGCAGCGCAGCTCGTGCGTCAATGCAAGATAGCGCGCCTCAAGCTTTGGATCGGCAATGGAGCTTGGGTCGATGCCGTATGCCACCGGTACGGCAACGAGCATCATGATCGATACGAGGCAGGCCGTCGCGCGTGACATCAGAATCCTGATGCCGAGCGCGGCGGCAAGCGCCGCAGGAATTCGCGTGTCCAGGACTCGCGCGTCAATGGGCCTACGAGCTTATAGACGATGACGCCCTGCGCATTCACGAGGAACGACTCCGGCGCGCCGTAAACGCCCCAGTCGATTGCGGTACGGCCCGCATGATCCACCACAACCGCCTGGTAGGGATTGCCGAGTTTCGCGAGCCATTCGAGCGCGTGGTCATCTTCATCCTTCCAATCAAGACCAATAATGGGAACGATGCCGGCACGGCTTGCCTCGATCAGCATGTCGTGCTCGGCGCGGCATTCCACGCACCAGGTGCCCCAAACATTGAGCACATACCAGCGGTCTTTTAAATCGTTTGAACTCACCAAATGCTGCGCGTCGGTCAGGCTCGGCAGTGAAAAACCCGGAGCGCTGCGGCCGATGAGCGGCGAATCAATCGTGCCCTTCTGGGGCGCGTGCCGAATGCCAATCGCGAGTACCACGGCGATGAGTGCGAACAGCA
>DATCBZ010000272.1:0-2691 GCA_036511555.1 Steroidobacteraceae bacterium | reverse complement strand
AGCTCGAGCGCTTCGGCGCGCTTCCCCAGACGCACAAATGCGCCGATGATGCGAATCTCGTAGGGCGTGTAGTTTGACCACGGTAGCTCGCCGCTGCGCTTCCTGCGCCAGTCGTAAAAATATCTAGCAAACGTTTGTTCGAGCGCATGGCGATTAAGGCCGGCATCGACATCGAGGAGGGCAACCGCATTGGCGGTGGAGGTCGGGTCGAAGTCCGCCCACTCGATACTGCCCGGGATGAAGTCAAGATGCCGCGCCGCACGGGTTTTTTCTATCGATGCGTATAAAGTTGCGGCAAAGTGCGTTGCCAGCGTTTGCCACTTCTGCGCTAATGCGCTCTCGCCGAGCACGCGCGCAAGCTGCACCGCGTCGCGCAGGCCGCGCAGCGCCCAGAAGTCATCCCAGTACGAATGCACCGGTTGCGCAAGATACCCCTCGTGACTCACCGAGATCGGCAGCAGGCCGTCGGGTTCGAGCAGCGCCTCGATGCAATCCACCGCCTTTGCGATATGCGTCCAGTTTTCCCTAAGAAGCTCGGCGTCCGCTGTGAAGTAATAATAGTCGGCGATCAGCGCAATGAGTTCGCCGTGACTGTCATGCTCGACCAGCCAGTCAGGTCCGCTCGCATCAACGCAGCACGGCACAAAACCGTCGGCGCGCTGGTAGGGTGCATACCAGAGAATAAAATCGCGGATCTCTGCCACGCGCCCCATGCGCAGGAGCGCCGCGCTCATGATCGTCCCGTCGCGAATCCAGGAGCGGGTGTAGCGGCGCGGTCCGGGCTGCAGGGCAGCGCCGGAGCGTGTCACGAGTATATGTGCGGTCGCGGTTAGCGCTGCGCGAATCGCATCGGTCGCCCAATCGTTGCCGGACCATTGCAGCGCGGGAAGCCTTGCTCGCCAATCGAATGCCGGCTCGTGCGCGACGTGCGTGGCGCTCGCCTTGCAACACTCCACAACGCGTTCTTCGTGCGCGCGCGGCTTGATCGACACTTCAAACGCAAGTGCTCCGGAGGCGAAACCGAATGCATCGTGCGCTTTGATCTTCTTGGGCAGCGTGCCGGAGGCAAGCTTCGGCATGATGAAGCCCTCATCGAAAGTCGTCGCGGCGAACCCCGAAGGCCGGGTGCTGGGCACGATGAGCAGCGTTTCATTGACGCGCACCGCACCGTCCAGCCAGTGCAGATCGTGAATGCGGCTGACTCCGCCGATGGCGCCAAAAGTCTGCCACGGCGGCGTAACCTGAAATGCGCGCACGAGCACGAACATGCGTGCCGACAAGAACGCGTCGGTCAGATTTTCAAGCCGATAGCGTACGCGCAGTACACCGCTCACGGTCGCCTCGGCCTGCACTGACAACCGAAACAAGGCGCTCTCCCAAACAACCGTCGGCACCGGCAGATAACCCTGCAGAAGTTCCTGTCGCGTCGCAACGTCGGCCCAGCTGAAAAGCTGTTCGTTAATCCACAGCGCAGGCTCAATCGAACACGAGCCGGGCTCAATCTCCACCATGCCTTCCTCGTTCATGAGCGCGCAGTGCGTGCCGTCGGCGGTGCCAATAGGTGTCCACAGGCTTTGCTCACGGTGCAGCCAGCGCGGATGCCAGCCACGCGGCTCGGATTTGGCAATGTTGAACCAGAAACTATCGATCGAGCGCGAGAACTCGAACGATTGCGGGCGCAAGGCGGCGCCCGCAGAAGCTTCGCGCAATTCGAGCCGCAGAAACCTTGCTTTCCTGTCCGGCAGATAAATGTAGCTGCGCGCGCCGCCGGCGCGCTTGGCCCGGTGCAGCGTGCTCCAGCGCTTGCCGGTGAGAGACCCGCGTACTCGAAAGCCGCGCTTTGGCGCAGCCTCGCGCCAATCGATGACGAGACCGCCGAGTCGGCGCGGTTCGCCAAAGTCGATCTTGATCCAAGGCTGTGCATCCTCGGGCTGCGGTCTCCAGCCGGCGCCCGAGAGTGCCTGGGCGGCTTCAGATCCGGGTATGGCGGTTGATGCGCTGGCGGTCGCAAGCCGCGCCGGCACATGGTCCTCGATGCGCAAATCAGAGATTAACAGGCTTCCTTCGCCGCCTTCACCGGCAACGATGGCAAGCTCGATGGCGCCTAATTCGCCCATGACCCCACCGCTTGCCGGACCCCAGGCAAATTCAATTTCGCGGCTGTCAATTATCAAGTTGGTCCAGCGCGCCGGCAGCACGAGGGCCTTCTTCACGAAGCGCCAAACATTCTGCCCCGAAGTATCGGCGAGCTTTACTTCGAGATTGTTGACCGCGCCGCGGCCGCGCAGGCGCAAGCGCAGCACATAGTCCTCGCTCATCACGCGCCTAAACTCGCGCCGCGCTACGACGAAGCCGCCACCGCCTTCGAAGTCAAAATCCATCTTGAGCGCCGGCGCACCGCCGGCGGTTGCCGCGCTCAGTGACAGTTGCGCCTGGCCCGAGGCGAAAGGATGCCAGGCGGAAACTTCCGCTACGAGATCCTGCGTGAGCGGCGTTGCGGTAGACGTCATCCTGCTTCGCCCATGGCCGCCGGCACGGTCAGCGTTTTATTCTCCGCGGTCGCCGCCCTTTGGCGCACCAGCCGGTGAATAGTTGGATCTTTGATCAGATGCAGTACACGTGAGAATGTGCTGTCGCTCGGTTGTGCCCGGCCGATGTGAATGATGGCGGTGTCCTTCAGGTCCTTGGCAA
>DATCBZ010000271.1:0-3742 GCA_036511555.1 Steroidobacteraceae bacterium | reverse complement strand
TATACGTCCTTGGACGCGACGTGGCCGCTCTCGAGCCCGACGGCGACTTCCGCAGCGTACTCACTTACCACGCTAACGTCGCAACTGATGACTTCGTATCGCTCACGATGCCCGTGCGTACCGAGTCCTACATTTGGGATGACGTTCTGCATCCAATATTTCAGATGAATCTTCCTGAGGGTTACTTGCTTCAGGTTCTGCAGGAGCAATTGGGGCCGCAGGTCACCGGAAGTCCCATGGCCCTTCTCTCTGTGATCGGCCGAAATATGGTTGGCCGCATTCAAGTCGCGGCGCCCGGCTCGAATCTCGCAGTGCCGATGCAACCTATCGAGCTCGCAGCCCTTCTCCAAGGGGACAACTCGGAGCAGGCCTTTGCCGAACTCGTCCGCCAGCATGCAATCAGTGGAGTCTCCGGAATCGTTCCCAAGTTTCTCGATGCGCAGAACGAACTCGCCGCGCCGCCGGTACACAACAAGACCACGTTGTTTACTCACAGGCACATCATTAAGGGCTCAACGGGCAGACTTCCATACGTTTCTCTCAACGAGCACCTGTGCATGCAAGTTGCTGGACGAGTGTTGCCTGTGGCCAAAACTGAACTATCTAACGACGGGAAAGCACTCGTCGTCGATCGTTTTGATGTCGACGGAAATGGGCAACCTCGCTGGGGTATGGAGGATTTCTGCGCGTTGCTCGGGCTGCGCCCCGCTGCAAAGTACGATACGACTTGGGAGCGTATAGCAAAGGCAATCCGTGACCATGTGCCGGGCGGAAGCCAGGTTGAGACATTCCGTCACCTCACCACCTTGTTGCTGTTGACCTACGCTCTGCGGAACGCTGACTGCCATTCGAAAAACCTTGCGTTGCTGTACACGAAGCGCGCCGACGTCCACCTTTCGCCGGCCTACGACGTGATCACCACGACCGTATATGCGGGTTATCAGCTTAATCCACCGGGTATCAGCTTCTTGGGGCGGAAGACGTGGGCTCCAGGGAAGACCTTGGGAAACTTCATTGCGGCGACTTTCGGCACTTCCTTGAAAGTGCAATCGGAGACGGTTGAGGCGATCAGCGACGCCATCTCAGATACAGCGCCCCAAGTACGAGCCGCCATGGATAAATACGACGGGTTCAATGAAATTGGCGCGCGCATGCTGCACACATGGAATGAGGGTGTTGCCGGATTGCGAGAAGCACGTGTCTATAATCTTCCAGGCTGGCAACCTGGCACTTCCTTCGAGGGCTTTTCTGACCCACCGAAGCTTGATAATCCGAAAAGAGTAGTGGGAAAGTCCGAAGGTCTCGCAAACCGTAAAAAGCGCCGGCTAAAGTAGTAACCCGTACGGCGGAGAGGAACAACAGCTCGAGGTTGGGATCGACGTCATCCTCAGTATTGCTTTCGGTACAAAGTACCCAGGCGATCGCACTCGCAGATTTCTATAACCTGGCAGCTCTTTTCGTGCAATACGACTTTATCCTTGTCGTAAGTCATTGATTTATTGGCGCTCCCAGCGGGATTCGAACCCGCGTACTAGCCTTGAGAGGGCTATGTCCTGGGCCTCTAGACGATGGGAGCGTTTGCCGAGGGGATGGCAGGCGAGCGCGGTATTATAGGGACCCACGCTAATTGCTCAAGCCGAAAGAACTCAAATTGAACTCACCTCCCGCGTCGCTCCAGGCGCTCGCCACCACCGCGCGGATCATCCCGCGCTCTGAGCATACGATCTCCCGTTCCGGTATCTCGCCCAATGCACTGCGGGTCCTGTATCGCTTGCGCGAGGGTGGCTTTCAGGGATTTCTTGTCGGCGGCTGTGTGCGCGACCTATTGCTTGGCATCGAGCCTAAGGACTTTGACGTCGCAACCGATGCGCTGCCGGAACAGGTGCGCAAATTGTTTCGCAATTGCCGCCTCATCGGCAGGCGCTTTCGCCTGGCACATGTGTTTTTCGGCCGCGACATCATTGAAGTTGCGACCTTCCGTGCGGCCACCGCGCCCGCGCCTGGCGAGGAGCCGCTGCCCGATCCGGACGCGGAAGGCGAGGATGAATCGCAAATTGAGGCGCAGGACGCCGAGGGCGAAGAGCCCGAGCCCGAGGTCTTTGGCGATGCGGACACGGATCGCCTCTTCGATAAGACCGGTCGCATTATCTATGACAACGTCTACGGTACGGTCGATGAGGACGTGTGGCGGCGCGACTTCACGGCCAACGCCCTCTACTACAACATCGCCGATTTTTCTTTGTGGGACTATGTCGGCGGTTTTGAAGATATCGCTGCGCGGCGCCTGAAGCTCATTGGCGATCCGGCCACACGCTACCGCGAAGACCCGGTGCGTATGCTGCGTGCCGCACGCTTTGAGGCAAAACTCGGCTTTGAACTTGACCCGGGCACTTCTGAACCGCTGGCACGGTTGCGCGGCCGCTTGGCGGACGTGCCGCCGGCGCGCCTCTTTGATGAGACGCTGAAGTTGTTCCTGAACGGCGGCGGTGTTCGCAGCTTCGAAGTGCTGCGCGAGCGCGGGCTACTGGCCGCGCTCCTGCCATCGGTTGATGCGTACCTGGAATCCAACCGCGGCGCTGCGGCTGAGAAGCTTCTCATGCGCGGGCTTGCCAACACGGATCTGAGGGTGCGCGATGGCAAAGCAGTCACGCCGAGTTTTCTGTTCGCGCTTCTACTGTACGGACCCATCGCACGCGTGATTGAGGCTGCGCCGCCGGAGCGCTGGCACGACGTTGCAACAATTTTGGATGCCTGCGACCGCGCTGTGCGCGAAGCTCAGGAGCACATCCTAATCCCACGACGCTTCTCGCTGGGCTTGCGCGAAATGTTCGCCTTGCAGCCGCGATTGGAGCACCCGCGCGGGCGGCGCGCCCTGCGTGTCCTTGAGCACCCGCGCTTCCGCGCGGCGTATGACCTCTTGCTTTTGCGGGTGCAGGCAGGGCTGGCACTGCAGGAGCGCGCCGACTGGTGGACTCGCCTGCAAGGGGTCTCGCCTGAAGAGCGCGAAACGATGACGGCCGCAGCCGACGGACAAACGCCGCGGCCGCCCGGTGGACCACGACGCGCCGCGCGCGGGCGGCGCCGGCCTCGCAATATCGGCTCCGCGTGAGGCGCCGTGGTGAGCGTCTGGCAGCCCGCCTATATCGGGGTCGGCAGCAATGTCGATGACCCCAGTGCGCAGGTTCTGCGGGCGGTTGCAAAGCTCGGGGAGCTTTCCGCGACACGCGTCGTGCGCGTCTCATCTTTATATGGCTCGCGGCCGTTCGGGCCCGTTGCCCAGCCCGACTTCGTGAACGCAGTCGCCGGTGTACTTACGCAGCTTGCCTCGCGCGCGCTGCTTGCCGAGCTGCAGGAGCTCGAAACAAGCCTCGGCCGGCCCGTCCAGCATGAGAAATGGGGCCCACGGGTGATTGATTTGGACCTCCTCGTTTACGGGCGCGAACATTCGAGTGCTGCTGATCTCGTGCTGCCGCACCCGGGTATTGGCGAGCGTAATTTTGTACTGCGACCCCTCGCCGACGTTGCTCCTGATCTGAACGTCCCCGGCATCGGCCGGGTCGCCGGGCTTGCGGCGCGGGCGAGCGCCGCGGGCATCTGGTTGCTATGAAGAAGAGCGCGGCGCCCAAAGCTGCAGCTCCGCACCGATTTGTCGTGGTCGAGGGACCCATCGGCGTCGGCAAGACGAGTCTTGCGCAGCGTTTGGCTGTGACCTTGCAGGCTGAACTCGTGCTGGAGCAGGCGG
>DATCBZ010000270.1:0-5141 GCA_036511555.1 Steroidobacteraceae bacterium | reverse complement strand
GAGGCGCGCCATGTGGTCGCGGTCATCGGCGACGGCGCGCTCACCGCCGGCATGGCCTTCGAAGCGCTGAACCACGCCGGCTCGCTGCCGACGAATCTGCTCGTGATTCTGAACGACAATGACATGTCGATTTCCGAGAATGTCGGTGCCTTGTCCAATTATTTCGCGCGCGCGCTATCCGGACGTGTGTACGCGCATCTGCGCGAGGGCGGCAAGAAGGTCCTGCGGCAATTGCCGACCGCCTTAGAACTTGCGCGCCGCTCCGAGGAACACATGAAGGGCATGGTTCTGCCTGGCACGATGTTCGAAGAGATGGGATTCAACTACATAGGCCCCATGGACGGTCACGACGTGCGGGCGCTCGTGCGCACGCTGAAGAATGTCAAGGAGCTAAAGGGACCCCAATTCCTGCACGTTGTCACGCGCAAGGGCAAGGGCTATGCGCCCGCGGAGGCCGATCCGATCAAGTGGCATGGTCCAGGCCCGTTCGATCCCGTCAGCGGCACGATCTTCAAGGAAAAAAGTGCCGGCCCGTCCTACTCCCAGATATTTGGCCAATGGCTCTGCGACATGGCAGCGCGCGATCCGAAGATCATCGGCATTACGCCTGCGATGCGCGAAGGTTCGGGACTGGTGGAGTTCTCCAAACGCTTCGCCGATCGCTATTTCGACGTTGCGATCGCCGAGCAGCACGCGCTCACCTTTGCAGCCGGTCTCGCCGTGGAGGGCTTAAAACCGGTGGTTGCGATCTATTCGACTTTTCTGCAGCGCGCCTACGACCAGCTCATCCACGACATCGCGCTGCAGAATCTGGCGGTCACATTTGCAATCGACCGAGCGGGCCTCGTCGGCAGCGACGGGGCAACGCATCAGGGAAGTTATGATCTGAGCTTCCTGCGCTGCATTCCCAACCTCGTCATCATGGCCCCGGCGGACGAGAACGAGTGCCGGCAGATGCTCTACACGGCAACGCAACTCGGCGCTCCCGCGTTCGTGCGCTATCCGCGCGGCGCCGGCCCGGGAGTTGCGCCCGTGGAAGAGATGCAGGCGCTGCCGCTCGCGCGCGCTGAAGTCCGGCGCGAAGGACGTTCGGGACTTGCGCTCCTCGCATTCGGTCCTCTGGTTGCGGCTGCGCAAAAGGTTGCCGAGCGGCTTGACGCAACGCTCGTCAACATGCGGTTCGTTAAGCCCCTCGATGAGGATCTCGTTGCCTCCATTGCGGCGCGTCATCGAGCCATCGTCACGCTCGAGGAGAATGCCACGGCCGGCGGCGCGGGCTCTGCCATTGGCGAGTTGCTCGCAGCTGATGGCCTGCAGATCGCGCTCCTGCATATAGGCATCCCTGATCGCTTCATCGAGCACGGCTCGCGCGACGACTGTCTGCAGGCTGCCGGCCTTGATGCGGCGAGCATCACCGGGGCAATCGAGCGTTGGTGGGCGCTGCAAACGCCAGAGCGCATGCGCAGCGCAAGCGGTGCGCCCTAATGAACGATGTTGTGAGTAAGCTCAAGTATGCGGCAAGCGAAGTCGAGGACGTTCAGGGACGCCCCGACACCCGCCAGCTACCGATCAATCGCGTCGGCATCAAGGACATCAATCATCCAGTGCGCGTGAAGGATCGCACTTCCGGCGAGCAGCACACGATCGCGAACTTCAACATGTACGTGAACCTGCCCCACAACTTCAAGGGCACGCACATGTCGCGCTTCCTAGAGATTCTGCATTGCGAACGGGAAATCTCCGTTGAATCCTTCCCCGCCATCTTGGCAAAGATGACCACTCGGCTCGAGGCCGATGTCGGGCATGTTGAGATGAGCTTTCCGTTCTTCATCATGAAGAAGGCGCCGGTATCGGGTGTTGAGAGCCTGATGGACTACCGCGCCAGCCTGATTGGCGAACGCCGCGACGGGCGCACCGACATGTGGATCCGCGTGGTGGTTCCGGTCACAAGCCTATGCCCGTGCTCTAAGAAGATCTCGGACTACGGTGCGCATAATCAGCGTTCCCACATCACCATTACGGCGAAGCTCAAAAGCCATATCTGGATCGAAGAACTCATCGAGATCGCCGAAAAAGAGGCCTCCGCGGAGCTCTATGGCATCTTGAAGCGGCCGGACGAGAAATACGTGACCGAGCACGCCTACGATCATCCGAAGTTTGTCGAAGATATGGTGCGCGATGTCGCGGGGCGGATCGGCGCCGATAAGCGCGTCGCCGCCTACGTCGTCGAGGCGGAAAACTTCGAGTCCATCCACAATCACTCCGCCTACGCCCGCATCGAGAAGGGCGAAGCGCCGCCCTAAAGCGTGCTGCGCAGTCAGCTTGCCGGTGTATAGCCGCTTTGCAGACGGCCGATCAGGCTGCGCAGAAATACCCGATTAAAGCGCAGCTGGCAGGAGGCTGAGACCTGTTCAAGGAGCGTGGAGCTCACTTTCAAGACGGTAACGGCGGTGGCGGCGCGGATGGTCGCGGTGCGCTTTGCGCCTTCGACGTAGCTTGTTTCGCCGAAGCAGTCGCCTGTGTCGAGGATGCCCATACGGTTGCCGTGCCTCTCGACCCCGCACTGGCCGGAGACGATGATGTAGAAGCGGTCGTCCATCTCGCCTTCCTTGACGATCTCCTCATCTTGCGCGTAGTCCTGCCAGCTACTGGCGCGCAACACTTCCCAGATCTCTGCATGCGAGAACTCGTGGAAGAACTTCAGGCGGCGCAGCACCCCAAACTGTTCCTGACGATCGATGCGCGAGTTCTGATCGCGCAAAGTCTGGTGTACGCGCGTGAGTGCGGCTGCAAAATCAAGGCCGCTCTTGCAGCGCTTGTTCGGGTCCTTCTGCAACGCGAGCGCAACGATGCTCTCGAGTTCCTCCGGAATATCCTTGCGCAGTGTATGCAGCGGCGGCGGCGTCGCATAGACGATCTGGTGCAGCAGCTTCTGCAGATTGCCGGCGCGGAACGGCCGCGAGCCGCTTAAGAGCTCATACATCACGGCGCCAAGAGAATAAAGATCCGAGCGGTTGGTGAGCTCGAGGCTCTGCACTTGCTCGGGCGACATGTACGAAGGGCTACCGGCGATGCCATCAATGCTGGAGATTTCCGAATCGGCCACCAGGGCAATACCGAAGTCGATGATGCGCACGTCGCTGTCTTGCGTAAGCATGATGTTGGACGGCTTGATGTCGCGGTGGATGACGCCGCGCGAGTGAGCGTAGTGCAAGGCTTTCGCGCATTTGAAAATGATCTCGACTACATCGTCGATGCGCAGCAGATTATCGGGGCGGCAGTAGGCGGCGAGCGTGCGTGCGCCATGCACGTGCTCCGTCACGATATAGCATTTGCCGTCCTCTTCTCCGGCGTCGAAAATCGGCAGGATGTGCGGGTGCTGCAGCATGCCGACCAGGTGCGCCTCGGAGAGGAACATCTTGCGGGCAATGCGGGCGCGTTCATCGTCGCCACCCGAATCCATGTTGTAGACCTTGATCGCAACGTCGCGTCCGTAATACGCATCGTGCGAGAGGTAAACGATACCGGTGCTGCCGCGGCCGACTTCGTTGACGACCACGTACTTGCCGATCTTCTCGAGAACTTTGCGCGGCGGGGCAGTCTGGGGAGCTTGCGATGACATGGAGCGTGGAATTGCCGCAACCGCCGCGAAGCATACTTTCGCGGCTGCCCTTCGACTGTGACGCGGGCCACAGCCCACCGGCCGCACGCGAGCGCCATGTGAGCCGATGCGCGCCGGCTCCGCAGCTTCAATCAGACGAAATGATCGAATCCGAAATGCGAGAACTGCATCACAGTCCCGGCGCGCGTGACTCTTGCGCCGGCAACATTGCTCAAAGCGCCGATGCGCCGGTAGTGCCACTCATGCGCTGGCAAAGCCCGCTCCAATTCCGCAACGCGCGCGGCTGACACGCTGAAGCAGAGCTCGTAGTCATCGCCTCCGCTTAACGCCAGACGTTGCGCTTCTTCGGTGCCGAGCGCGGCTAGGAGATCTGCTGAGAGCGGAAGCTCATCTACGTCCAGATCCACACCACAGCCGCTTGCCGCCGCAAGCTTGCCGGCATCGCCGAGCAGACCGTCGGAGACATCGATACAGGCGCCCGCAAAATCGCGCAGACGTATGCCAAGGGCGGTGCGTGGCGTCGGGAACGCGAACCGCGCGCGCAGTCGGCTTGCACTGGTTGCATCGGCCAGAATGAGCCGACCCTGTTCGAGCGCAAGACCGGCCGCGGCGTCGCCGACAGTGCCGGAGACAAATAACGCGTGCCCGTGCGCACCGCCGGAGCGCAGCATGGCTTTGCCGCGCGGTACGAATCCCATCACCTGGACTGTCACGCTCAAGGGGCCTTTGGTCGTATCGCCGCCCACGAGCGCGACACCGTGCAGCTGCGCAAGCGCACTAAAACCGCGCGCAAAATCTTCCAGCCAGCCCTCATCCACTGCCGGCAACGTCAGCGCAACAAGTGCCCATGCTGGGCTTGCGCCCATGGCTGCAAGGTCACTTAAGTTGACAGCCAGGGCGCGGTGCCCGACGGACGCCGGGGCAGCATCAGGCGGGAAATGCACACCGGACACCAGAGTATCAATCGCCGCCACCAGCGTTTGATCGTGCGGCGCGTCGAGGAGCGCACCATCATCGCCGACGCCCAGGCTTACATCCGCGCGTAGCGCCCCGCAGTGACTGAAGTAACGCTGAATGAGCGCGAACTCCGAGAGCGGCATGCAACTCTCAATGCTCTTGCGGCCGCAACGCCCTGGCGGCGCGATCCAAAACGGCGTTCACGAACTTGTGACCGTCAGTCGCACCGAAGCGTTTCGCAAGACCTACGCTTTCGTTGATCACGACGCGAAACGGTACCTCGGGCCTTGATTTCAATTCGTAGGTACCGATGAGCAAGAGTGCATGCTCGAGCGGGTCGAGGCGTTGCGGCTCGCGGTCCATCCAACCGGCAAGGTCGCTATCAAACGCTGCGCGCGTCGCGCACACGGCGGCGACGATGGCGCGAAAATAATCTTGGTCCGCACGCTCCATGTCCTCGGCACCGGCAAACTCCGTGACGAGGTCCTGCCAAGGACAATCATTCATCTGCCACTGATACAACGCCTGCATGGCAAGCTTTCGCGCCACCGAGCGTGCGCTT
>DATCBZ010000269.1:0-3030 GCA_036511555.1 Steroidobacteraceae bacterium | reverse complement strand
TACATCGTCGCTGTCCGATGTGTCCTTTGCCATGCAGATGCCGCGTTTGCCCTGCGCCACGAAGTCGAGCAGGATTTTAGACTGGGGGCTCGTAAAAGCCACACGTGCCTCCGCCAGCGCCTTGGCAAAATCACCCCGCGGATACAAGAGCGCATGGTAAAGACGCTTAAGTTCCGTGCGCTCCTGCAGGGTAACGCCCGCACGCCGCAGCCCCACCGTGTTCAGACCGCCCAACGTATTACCGCCGAGGCGTGCCACGGTAAATGGCGGCAGGTCTTTGCTGATCCCGGCACCTCCTTGCATGAATGCAAGCGTGCCTATCCTGCAGAATTGATGAATGAAGCAGTTGCCCGAAATAAAAGCGCGGTCTTGCACCGTTACGTGGCCGGCGAGCAGGGCGCCGTTGGCGATGATGATGTGGTTGCCGAGCTGGCAATTGTGAGCCACATGACAGTGCGCCATCAGAAAATTATGCGAACCGATTACGGTATCTTCGCTAGTGCTATTGGAGCGGTGCACGGTGACATGTTCGCGAAAGGTGTTGTGGTCGCCCACGCGCAGCTGGGTCGCTTCGCCCTGATACTTCAGATCTTGCGGCGCATCACCCAGAACGCAGCCAGCATGGAACCTGTTGTGCGCGCCAATCGTGGTGCGGCCGGTGAGATAGACATGCGGACCGACATGGCAATGCGGCCCAAGGGTTACGCTCGCGTCAATCACGGCGAGCGGGCCAACCTCCACGGTGGGATCCAGGCGTGCTTGCGGATGCACGACGGCGGATGCGTGGATCATAGCGCCGCATCCTCGCATGCCTTGCAAGAGTTGTCATGGCAGCGCCGCCTCGAGCGCTCGATCCGCGCCGCGCCAAGCGCGAGAGCTTCCGACCGCAGCAGGCTGCGAGCGCATGTTAGAATTGCGCACGAACGAGAAATCAGGAAGCCTGCCGCAATGCGTCCCGAATTTGAGCAACTATTGGGCTCTGCAGTCAGCGCCGCATTGGTCCTGTTCATCATTTATCGACGCTTTCGTCGCAGTTTCGGCCGGCAGCGCGTCTCTGCCAACCGCATGGTTCTGCGCATGGTCATTCTTGCGATCCTGGGTTGCCTCATCGCTCCCGCGGCTGTGCGCTCAACGAACGGCGCATTGGCTTTGAGCGTGGGGCTCGTGCTGGGGTTGGGATTGGGAGTGTTTGCAGGACAGCGCACGCGCTTCGAACGGCAGCAGGAGGAGCTGTATTACATCCCGCACACTTACTCGGGCATGCTCGTGTCCGCATTATTTCTTGGGCGCCTGCTTTACCGCTTCGTGGTTCAACACCAGCAGTTCGCGCCATCGAGCGCGACACCGCAAAGCCCCGACGCCGCTTTGGCGGTGCTGTATCAGAACCCGGTGACGTTGGGTGTTTTCTTCATCCTGATTGGCTACTACCTGTACTACTACGGCTACGTGCTGTGGGAGTCCAAGCACCTGAAGCCCGCAGATCTCGAATCACCGCCGGCCAATGGCTAGCTCGACGCTGAGCGGCGGCAGTTAACCCAGCACGGGTGGCGCACAATTGACGCAGCGGCTTTTTTCTCGACGGCGCCCCTTAAATTACCGTACCCTCGAAGCATCCGGATTTTTCGCGGATCGGCGCGCCGTCAATGCCGCCGACGGTTTTCACTATAAATAGGGGTCAGTAGATGGCTGGTCGGAATTTTCTGTTTGTACCTGGACCCACGAACGTCCCCGATCGGGTGCTGCGCGCGATGCACATCGCGATGGAGGATCATCGCTCCTCGGCCTTTCCGGAACTCACCGTATCGCTGCTCGGCAGTCTTAAGAAACTCTTCAAGACGCAAACCGGAACACCGTTTATTTTTCCCTCCTCCGGGACCGGCTGCTGGGAGGCTGCTCTGTCCAACTGCTTAAATCCTGGCGACAAAGTGCTGGCCTCGCGCTTCGGTCAATTCGGTCACCTGTGGATCGACATGGCACAGCGACTCGGATTTGATGTCGAGATTCTGGATTGCACGTGGGGCGAGGGCGCGCCCGTGGACCGTTACCTTGCTGCGCTGCAAGCGGACAAGGCGCACGCCATCAAGGCGGTGCTCGTGTGTCACAACGAGACCGCGACTGGGGTGACGAGCGAAGTTGTGGGCGTGCGCAAGGCGATCGATTCGGCCGCGCACCCGGCACTTCTTTTTGTCGATGCGGTGAGCTCGCTCGGCTGCATCGACTTTCGCATGGACGAGTGGGGCGTCGACGTGTGCGTCTCCGGGTCGCAAAAGGGGCTCATGCTGCCCGCTGGCCTCGGCATCACCTGCGTCAGCGCCAAGGCTCTCAAAGCCTCGACCACCGCGCGCCAGCCACGCTGTTATTTTGACTACGCCGATATGGTGAAGTCGAACGGCACGGGCTATTTCCCCTACACGCCGGCGCTCACACTGCTCTACGGTCTGCGCGAGTCGCTGAAGATGCTCGATGAGGAGGGGCTTGCTACGGTGTTCGCTCGACATGCGCGTTTGGCCGCGGGCGTGCGCGCAGCCGTGCTCGAGGGCTGGAAACTCAAATTGTGTGCCGTGGCACCCCAATGGTATTCGGACACAGTCTCCGCGATCATGGTTCCGGAGGGTGTCGATGCGGCTAAAATCATTGATGTGGCGTTTCGTCGCTACAACCTTGCCCTCGGTGCAGGTCTTGCGCGTGTTGCCGGTAAATTGTTTCGCATCGGCCATCTTGGCGATCTCAACGAGGTCATGTTGCTCGGGGCGCTCGGCGGTGCCGAGCTTGCGATGCTCGACGTGGGCATAAAGATCGAGCCCGGCAGCGGCGTTGCCGCCGCACAGCGTCTGTGGCGCAAGCAGTAATGAGCCGGCGCGTGGTATTTTTGGATCGTGCGTCGCTGCGTGCGCGCGTGCGCAAGCCTGCGTGCGCAAGCGAGTACGTCGAGTACGACAAGACCTCGGTGGATGAGATCCTGCTGCGGCTGCAAGGCGCAACCATCGCCGTGATCAACAAGATTCCGATGCGGGCCGCGACGCTCGAGAA
>DATCBZ010000268.1:0-5491 GCA_036511555.1 Steroidobacteraceae bacterium | reverse complement strand
TTTCGTCGAGCACGCCGCCTGAGGGCATGATTTTGATGAGGTCATCGCCGTTCTTGTAGTGCAGGCGCACTGCCTTCACGGCATCGTCGGCGTTGTTGATGATCCCTTGAATGACGCCCGGATCACCGGCGAGGTCACTGCGGTAACCATCGGTCGGATCCGCATGGCCGCCGGTTGAACCGATGGGAATGCCCGCCGTGAAAATGCGCGGGCCGGGCAGAATGCCCGCATTGATGGCGTTCCTGAGCGCGACCGACTCGTTTGCCTGGTCGCCGACATTGCGCACCGTGGTGAAGCCCGCGAGCAGCGTGCGGCGTGCATATACGGTCGAACGGACCGCGTAGTCGGCATTATTCCAGTGGTACTGATCGACGTAGGCCGTGCGGCTTGTTTGCGAAGTCAAATGCGTGTGGCTGTCGATGAGTCCGGGCAGGCAGGTCTGGCTCGAAAGGTCAATCTCCACGCTGCCTGCCGGTGCCTGGTGACCGGCGACGACAGAGTCGATGCGCTTGCCATGCACGATCACTGTGGTCTCACCGAGAAGCTTACCGGCCTGCGTATCAAGCAAGTGCCCGCAATGGATTGCGGTCGTTGCGGCGTTTTCAGCGTCAGTGTCAGCGGCGGCGGCAGCGCCACCAGCCATCACGAGAAGACATCCCAGGAATCCCGCGAGCAACCGGTGCATAGTATTTTTCCTTGTGGTGTTTAAGGCATGTTAGCCGAAGTCGATTCGAGCCGGGAATCTCGACCAAACTTCATCATCCGACCGGCAGGATTGTCTTGTGCTGACTTATCGTACTGCCGTCATCACTTCGGAGCCCGCGGAACACGAACGCGGACACCACCGTCAAAGCTCCGAGCACGAGGAATGCCTTGTGAATGCCGTGGATCATGTCGGCGGGGCTGCTGTGGAAACGGTCCGCAACAAAAAGCGCCGTCACGAGGGATGCGGAAGCCACGCCGAAACTGATCGACATCTGCTGCATCGTGCTCGCGATCGTGCTGGCGCTTGCCGCCTGCGCCTCATTGACGTCGGCGTACACGAGGGTGTTCATGCTCGTGTACTGCAGCGACGTGAAAAATCCAAACGCAAACGCCTGCAGCACGATCAGCCACCATGGCGTGCCGGGGCCGATCGTTGCAAACAGCACAATCAACAGTCCGATCATGACGGTGTTGGCACTGAGCACGCCGCGATAGCCAAAGCGCGCGAGGATTCGTGGCATGGTCAGTTTCAGACTCATGGCGGCGATTGCCTGGGGCATCATGAGTAACCCGGACTGGATAGGCGTGAAGCCAAGGCCGACCTGATATAGGAGTGGAAACAGGAACGGAATGCCGCCGATTCCAAGTCGCGTGAAGAAGCTGCCGCTGACCGCAGCACGAAAAGTGCGTATGCGAAACAACATGAGCCGCAGCAGCGGCTGCGCAGTGTGGGTTGCGTGCACGCCGTAGCCGGCAAGGAGCGCGGCGCTGATGCCAAGGAGCCCCAGAACCTCGCGGCTGCTCAAGGTGTGCTCACCGAACACTTCGAGCACGTAGGAGAGGAGTGCGATTCCTGAGCTGAAGAGAATGAGCCCGACGATATCAAGCGGTGTCGTGCGAGTTTCGCGGTAGTCGGGCAGATTTTTGTGGACCAGGTACAACCCTGCGAGGCCAATGGGGACATTGACGAAGAATATGACGCTCCAATGCAGGTAGCCGATGATCAAGCCGCCGGCGATGGGTCCTAGCATCGGCCCGACGAGGCCCGGGACCGCAACGAAACTCATCGCGCGCACGAGTTCGGATTTGGCAAACGTGCGCACCAGAGTGAGTCTTCCGACCGGCAGCATCATCGCCCCGCCGCAGCCTTGCAGTACGCGGAACGCGACCAGCATATGGATCTCGCGCGACACGCCGCACAGCACCGAGCCCAGCGTGAAAATACCGATCGCCGATGCGAATACGCGCCGCGTGCCGAAGCGGTTCGCCATCCAGCCGCTGATCGGGATGAATACCGCAAGCGACAGCGTGTAGCTTGCGAGCACGGCCTTCATGCTGAGCGGCGCAACCTTCAGCGCCGCAGCAATCGTGGGTACTGCAGTGTTGAGAATCGTGGTATCGAGGGACTCCATGAAAAATGCCACGGCCACCAGCCACGGCAGGAGCTGTTTGCGTGATGCGGTTGCGACGAGGGCGGCGGACGGCGGCATTATGCAAAAGCCTTAAGCTTACTTGAGCTTTGTGCCGCGGACGAACACGACACTAAGGTAGCCGCACGAGCGTAGCCGGGATACTTCCGACCTGGAAGCGCTCATGCGACAATCAGCCTGCCGATTCATGCGCACCCCAAAAGGCCAATGATCATGCAACCGAAACGGCTCTGCAGCGTGGTTCTCGCGGCCATGGCACTTCCTGCAACGAGTTTCGTTGTCGGCCAGGCGGCGCCCGTTGTGCCGCCCTGCGACGTCCATCTGTCGGTCGAGCTCACACCCGATGTGCCCAATCCGCGCGATCTCGCATTTTTGAGCTCGCTTCTGACCGCGCCAGGATTCCAGCTCATTTGGCGCACCCAGAACGATTCGAGTGTTGAGCTTGAGCTCACAGGGCCTGGCCCCGACGATGCCTGCCAGGCCGTCATCGAATCCATGCGCAAAGATGCGCGCGTGCAGTCAATCACTGTACATACGTGACGCGCGGTCTGCGATGCTGACGTCGCGGCGGCTGCGTGCGATGCACGAACGCGTCGCTGCCGGCGCATATGGTCATTAATCCCGCGGAACTTAAGCGATGACGGCAGATTCGGAGAGTGCAGTGCCGACTGCACAATTTTATTTGTCGCAGCGCCTGCGGCTGCATTACGCCGATTGGGGCAGCGCGCAAGCGCCGCCGCTCATTCTTGTGCATGGCGGACGCGATCAATGCCGCAGTTGGGATGCGGTGGCGCGCGCCCTGCGCGCCGAGTGGAACGTGATGGCTCTGGATCTGCGCGGTCACGGCGACAGTGCCTGGTCAAGCGACGGTAATTACGCCATGTCTGGCTATGTGTTTGATCTTGCCGAGTTCATTCACGCGCGCGCCTTGGGGAGGGTCAATATTATCGGTCATTCGCTGGGCGGCAACATCGCACTGCGTTTCGCCGGTCTGTACCCGCAGCTGCTGACTCGGCTGGTTGTCATGGAAGGCCTGGGCCCCGCGCCGCAGCTGCGGGCCGAGCGCGACGCCAAGGACTTTGGCGAGCGCATGCGGAGTTGGATTGAACTTAAACGCACTTTTGCCGCGAGACAGGAACGTCGCTACGCGAGAATTGCCGACGCCGCCGTGCATATGCGCGTGGCGAACCCGCGGCTCTCGCCCGAGCAGGCTTATGGGCTCACAGTTCATGCACTGCGCGAAAATTCCGACGGCAGCTATCGCTGGAAGTACGATGAGTATGTGCGGCTCGAGCCACTGCCGGATCTCACCGGATCGCAGCAGCGGCAGCTGTGGCAGCGCATTACATGCCCGACACTGCTCATGTACGGCCGGCAAAGCTGGGCGTCAAATCCCGCGACCGACGGGCGCGCCGGTTTCTTCGCCAGCGCCACGGTTGCCGTATTTGAAGACGGCGGGCACTGGATGCATCATGATTGTCGCGACGAATTCGTTGCCGTGGTGCGGCGCTTTTTGAGCAGTTGACGGCCGGTTCGATAAGCGTTCACGTTTCTGCCGGTTGCTCACTCGGTGCCGATCGCCTTCAAATAGCGGTAGAAGAATTCGTTGCCGCGATAAAAAGAATCCACGCCGATGCGCTCATCGCGCCCATGCGCGGTGTCGCTGTCGCGCTCGTATTCGAGTCCCGTCAGATTATAGGTCGGTAGACCTGCGGCCATGGTGTATACGCCGTCCGATGCGCCCGTCGACATGGTCGGCACGATTTCAATGTGGGGCCAGAAGGTTGCGACCAGAGCCTGCAGCGGCCGCATGACTTCTTCGCGTAACGGCGGCGGCGGGTAACCGCGGCGGTCGGATGCGGTGTCTTTGATCCGGCCCACGTCATCGATATATTGAACGTTGATCTTGGGGTCCGCCAGCACGCCGATGAGGACCTTGCGAATCTCTTCGGGCGAATGCCCGGGCAGGATGCGGCAGTTTACGGTAGCCGATGCGCGCTGCGGCAGCGCATTGTTGGCATGTCCCGCGGCGAGCCGTGTCGCAACGCACGTCGTGTGCATGATCGAGTGGTCGGTTTCAGAGCGTGACAGGCGCTGTACCGCGGTCTGATCGGGCGGCGTTTTCAGGATCGCGCGCATGTCGGCGGCGCGCTCGCCGCTTGAGATCTTCGCGATCTGCTCATAGTAAGCCCGCGTGACGCTATTGAGCTCAAATGGAAACTCGTATTTAGCAACCTTGCTCAGGCCCGCGACGAGTTCGTATATGGCGTTATCCGGCCGCGGTACAGAGCTGTGTCCACCGCGATTGGTGGCGGTCAAGAGATAGTCGCCGTACACCTTTTCCGTGCCGTCAAGTTCGTAGAAGAGCGGCCTGCCATGCTCGGTGGCCACCGACACGCCGTCGTGATTGAGCACGAATTCGGCGTCGATAAGTTCGCGATGGTTCCTCACCAGCCACTCCACGCCGTTGGAACTGCCGCTTTCTTCATCGGCGGTCAAGGCGAGGATGAGATCGCGGTTCGGCACAAAGCCTTCGTGTTTAAGGCGCAACAGCGCTGTGACCATGATGGCATCGCCACTTTTCATGTCCTCTGTGCCGCGGCCGTAGAAGTAGCCGTCCTTCTCGATGAACTTGAACGGGTCGGTGCTCCAGTCCTCACGCGCCGCCTCGACCACATCCAGGTGACCGATCATGAGGACGGGCTTGTGTTTGCCGGTCCCGCGCAGGCGGACCACGAGATTCTTCTTGCGATCGTTCGGCCCGAGCAGCTGTATATCGGCGGCAGGGAATCCGCCCGCGCGCAGCCGCTTTGCCATCGCTTCGGCCGCTGTCGTGACGTTGCCCACCGAGTCGGTCGTGTTGATCTCGACCAGCTGTTTGAATATTTGGCGCGACAACGCATTGGCAGCATCGTTGGTCTGGCTCGGCGCCGCAACAGCCGTAGCGGATAAAAATCCGACCAAGAACACGAGAAGCGCGCGCTGACTCATAAAAACTCTCTTTAGTGGAGCAGGTGACCGGCGGGCAGGCTACACAAGGGTTGATGCTTGCCACAAGACGAAGCATTCTGTTAATGCGTCAGGCCTCGATGAGGCCTTCGCGAATCGCAATCAAGGTAAGTTCAGATTGATTCGTCATGCGCAATTTCTGCTTGATGTTGTAGAGATGCGTGCCGACGGTTGACGGTGACAGATTCAGATCCTCGGCGATGCGCTGCACGCTGGCGCCGCGTGCCAGGCGAATGAATACCTCGAACTCGCGCTCCGAGAGCCGATCGACCACCGACTTTGCGGTGCCGTCGATCTCATCGAGCGCAAGCTTCTGCGCAAGGCTCGGATCAATGTAGCGCTGGCCG